>NZ_JASPJA010000060.1:0-332 GCF_030232125.1 Corynebacterium sp. MSK071
TGGGTGGCGTCGAATGTGGCGGCGTTTCCGCTTTTGAAGAAGGCAGTCGCTCCGGTGTTGTTGGCGTTGGGGGCTATTGTTGCTTTGTCGTTTGTGGCCACGGCGGTTGCCACAATCTTGCTTCTGCCGATTTTAGCGCCGCCGGTGATTGCTGCTGGCGCCGCCGTAGCGGCAGCTTTCGCCACGGTGGGTGTTACTGTAGCGCTGTTTATCGGCCATCAGCTGTCCTTAATAGTGACTGGACTGCGTGGTGCCGGCCAATTGCTGCTGCGCGTGGTAACTGCGGGTGTCATGCTTGCCGGCGTCGGGTTTATGGCTACTGGTGTTTTCGC
>NZ_JASPJA010000061.1:0-322 GCF_030232125.1 Corynebacterium sp. MSK071
TCCATCATCACCGTCGGCGACCGCCGCCGCGCCAAGCGAGACGGCCTTGATGATGAAGACTTCTCCTGGATGATTCTCGAGCGAGCCGCCGACAAATCTCACGACGGCACCCTCGATGTCATCGATAACATGCACATGGACGAGTTCAACACGTTCATGCAGGACTGGAGCGAAGGCGGCGACAAAAGCTAGCCTTGGTGAAATCGTCTCCCTCATCGACGCTGTGGACACCGACACCCGATTCGCTATGGCAGTCGAAAGGGAACTCATCGAAGCCGGTATACGCTGGCGGTGGATAAACGACGGCACAGACCGTGTCACG
>NZ_JASPJA010000062.1:0-314 GCF_030232125.1 Corynebacterium sp. MSK071
CCTTCGCCGGAGGCGACAAGCTCGCGGCGTCGGTAGGGGCCGAGGTGTCGTGCTCTGCGGGTGGCTTGGTGGTGTGTGAAGGCGAGTAGTTTGTCTTCGGTGAGTTTGCCGGTGGCTTTTTCGAGTTTGTTTTGTAGGTCGTCGAGTTGTTTGTCGTTTCCGGGCCAGGCGTTTTTGGCTCCGGCGATGGCTCCGCCGACGAAAGTGGCGCTTGCTCGCTTCAACAGTTGGTTGATGGCGTTGGGGGATTTTCCACCGACGGTGACGTCTGCGTATTTGGAGCGGGTGATGGTGATGTCGCTGGTGGCGTAGTC
>NZ_JASPJA010000063.1:0-312 GCF_030232125.1 Corynebacterium sp. MSK071
AGGAATTTCGCTACCTTAGGATGGTTATAGTTACCACCGCCGTTTACTGGGGCTTAAATTCTCAGCTTCGCCAACAACGTTGACTAACCGGTCCTCTTAACCTTCCAGCACCGGGCAGGCGTCAGTCCATATACATCAACTTAACGTCTTCGCATGGACCTGTGTTTTTGATAAACAGTCGCTTCCCTCTATTCTCTGCGACCCCACAACGCTTAACACCGCAAGAGTGCTCACATCGTAGGGCCCCCCTTCTCCCGAAGTTACGGGGGCATTTTGCCGAATTCCTTAACCACAGTTCACCCGAACGCCTTA
>NZ_JASPJA010000064.1:0-312 GCF_030232125.1 Corynebacterium sp. MSK071
ATCCAGGAGAAGTCTTCATCATCAAGGCCGTCTCGCTTGGCGCGGCGGCGGTCGCCGACGGTGATGATGGAGTCAATGGGCGGCAGAGTGATGTCGTCGCCGTTAGAAGTGGTGTAGTTAAACCAGTCGTTGGTTGGCTTAGTGTTTTTCTTGGCGTTTTTCTTTGCAGCCATAAGAAACAATTCCCCCGAATCGAATACGTGTTTTACATGCGGACTTGCGCAGCCTCCTACCGTGCTGGAAGGAGACTACTGCAATCCTTGCACCCTCATGATAGCAGCACTTATGTACGGCTGTTTACGGCCCAAAGCT
>NZ_JASPJA010000065.1:0-308 GCF_030232125.1 Corynebacterium sp. MSK071
CAGTACATGCCCACGACACGGTAACGAGAAAAACAGTCGCGCACTACTGCATCAACCTGCCGCGTATCTGGCTCCCAGTCCGGGTCTCGTGGGTTCTTCGACTGCCACACCGCAACTTCGAACAGGTGACCATCTGTCACACGCATGCCAATCAACGCCGTCGCATCCGCATTACCACGCACACGACCCCTAGAACCATCAAAACCCAGCACCACCTTATCTCCTGGCCGGATAGCCTTATCCCTATCCTCAATCGCATCAACCTCGAGGTGAGAGAGGAAAGAATCAGACGACGAGACAATCTGATT
>NZ_JASPJA010000066.1:0-296 GCF_030232125.1 Corynebacterium sp. MSK071
ACCGTGACAATCAACAGGGCAGCAGACAAAATCAACACAGCCCACACGATGATGGGAGTAGCCGCGACGACCGCGGCTAAACGGGCACGGCGGAAGAGGCGCCTGCCAACACGCAGCGGTGTACCGGCAACAACGAATGCAACCGCAGCGGCAAGAACAAGACCAGCCACCACCGTAAGTAGTCCAGCCAACGGCGTTAAAAGAACCCTCGGGTGAGTAGCAAGCATGCCCACAAACGTAGCTGCAGACAAGAACAAAATAATCGCGCCCGCCACACCAGGAACAATCGTCAACGC
>NZ_JASPJA010000067.1:0-287 GCF_030232125.1 Corynebacterium sp. MSK071
AGCCCACGCCGCTGCTGACACCCCACCGTAAGCGGCCAAAAGGAACCAGGCAACAGCTTGTACGCTGATGCTGTAAAAATTCCACTTCAGCAAGAAAACATTCATCGACAGTGGAATCAACACGCGATACAGCAGGCCTCTGTACGGCAAAAACAGTGCAGGAAGCGTCAACAACGCCACTATCAGTACTACTGCAGAGATTAGGCTAACCACAGTGGTGCCTACAGCACGCAGTGGATATAAAAACCGGGTCGGTGCAGCGAAAAACGGAATAAAACCTACAGCAA
>NZ_JASPJA010000068.1:0-277 GCF_030232125.1 Corynebacterium sp. MSK071
GATGAAATCCTCGACGTCTTGCGGGAAGAGCGGGTCACGCTGTGGAACTCCGCGCCCGCCCTTTTGGAGCTCGCCCTGGTCCGGGCGGCGGACGACGACGTGTTCCCGGATGTGCGCACCGTATTGCTCAGCGGCGATCGCATCGCAGCGGGGCTTCCGGCGCGCGCCATGGACATGTTCCCGAACGCGTCGATCAATAGCCTCGGCGGTGCGACCGAAGGAAGCATTTGGTCCATCCACTGCCCGCTGCTACGCGACAGCCTGGAAAACCGCATTC
>NZ_JASPJA010000069.1:0-274 GCF_030232125.1 Corynebacterium sp. MSK071
CTCAATCGGCATTCAAAAAGGCCAAATCTAACCCCCGCGACACGCCGAGCCAGACACACATTTTGACCCTTAACCCTCTATATGGACGAAAATGGTGATCCGAGTAAATCACTCGCCATTGTGTCACTTCTCAGAGTGCTTGAGAATGAGCGCAGAAATGAAAAATGTCCGGCCCCTCCGAAGAGGAAGCCGGACTACATGCTGTGGAGCATAGGAGAATCGAACTCCTGACCTTCTGCTTGCAAAGCAGATGCTCTACCAATTGAGCTAATGC
>NZ_JASPJA010000006.1:0-195973 GCF_030232125.1 Corynebacterium sp. MSK071
ATAGCCTTATCCCTATCCTCAATCGCATCAACCTCGAGGTGAGAGAGGAAAGAATCAGACGACGAGACAATCTGATTAAGGTAAAACTGTCGCGCATCAGAAGGGTCAGTCGACGGGTCCCAAATCTCGGTAATGATGCGCTCAATATCCACCCAGCCACCATTGTCCCGGGCAGAATCACCATAAGCATGCACCAGACCGCGGTAGAGCGAATCGTGGTCAGCTAAGTCAGTATCCGACGGGGCTTCACGATGGTCCACAAGAATCGTGCTGCGCTTCAACCGGCCCTGATTCTCTAACTCCACCGCCTGAAACGTCTTCTCCGCCACCGAGCCAGAGCCAGGACGGAAAGCATTCGGCGTCTCAATCGAATGCCCACCAACCTTACCAAGGTTACGACGCAAAGTATCCGCCAACGCTACGCCACCATTAGACTTCGTCCACGCCTCCGTCTGGTCCAGCGCCGCCCACACCGGCCGGCCACCTTCCTTCGATAGAGCACCAGAGGTGATGAACTCAATGCGGCCGCGGGGCAGTGCGATAAACGTCTCCATAGGGTCAATGTCGTAGTTATCTATGACCGGCCCATCGCGCAGCATCTCCAACAGCGGCCCATACGCGTTCTTTGACTGGTCCTCATTCACGGCGGCAAACTGTACGCGAGGAGTAACAAACTCCGACCACGGCACACCGACCGGCTGCCCCGCGGCATCCCACCCGCCGAAGCACACCGGCCCTAGAGCTTCGAGAGCACCAATTGCACCCATCAGTGGCGACTTACCGGAGCCTTTAGGGCGGGAGAAAATGCCACGTGTGTATAGGCGCTGCCCGGTCTCTGGGTCGAGTCGGTAGTAGTGGATGAGGAAGTTTGCTTGGTCAGGGGTGAGGATAAGCGGCTGGTATTCGGCGCAGTCTGGCTGGGCAAGGTTTTCTTCTATCCACGCCAGGCATTCCCAGCCGAGCGAGGGGAATTCTCCGGGCTCTCGGGGCTTGAATGGCATAGGGTTAGTCCACCGCCTTCAGGCTACGGTAGCGGCCGCGTACGTCTGCTGCAGCGCGGGAGGCGCGGCGCTTGTCTTCAGCTTCGTCTGCGGTTGCCATGGTGATGCGGTGGCGGGCAAGACTGTCAGGCGTAATGCCGTATTGGGCGAGCTGTAGGCGACGTTCTGGGCCTACTTTAGTGTCTCCGCGGTTGTAGGCATCGTCAAGAATCATGGTGCGTGCTAAATCGAGCCACTGAGTTTCTTGGAGGCCTTGAGTCTTCAATGGCGGGAATTCAGACAAGGTGTCCCAGAAGCGGAGAGTTTGGTTTGTCCAGGGCTCGTCTGTGGCCGGGTTGGTAGGACCGTAGATGTCGGTGAGTTTAGGCTGCGGTACGAAAGTGACAACGATTTCTCGTTGTTCGATGTTTTGTTGGTTCCTTCTCGCACGTGATTTTGGATTCTTCGGTGCGGGACCGCGTCCTGCCATTACTTCCCCCAAATTATTCGGCTATTTTTAGATGTCTAGTTCTATTATAGTGTGCTATACTTCTTGGTGGCAGCTGCCGTTCGGGGGAGATGACTCCGGGTCGATTTTCGGCTCGGAGCCATTTTTATGTCTTGGGGAAGTTACTGGTGGAAGCGGTTTTGACGTATTGTTTTGGGGGCAAAAACGGCCATGCAATTCCACGACATGCGGGACAGTAAACGACTGTAAACCACCGTATTCCACGGTATAGGCCAAAACGAAAAAACCCCCTCCCACCAGCATATTCGCCGGTAGAAGGGGGTTTCTCAAAAGTGCCCCCAGCAGGATTCGAACCCGCGACACATGGGGTAGAAACCCACTGCTCTAATCCACTGAGCTATGGGGGCTTATGACCCACTCATAGTAGCCCACGACGGCGGGGAAACCTAAGCCAGGGTGCGCTGCGGGGCGCGCAGGATGTCTACCAAGTCTTGGGCGGCAGCGGTCAGCTCGCGATCCGTGCGGTAGGCCACGATGGCGTAGTAGTGCGGCAGCTCATCGGAAATTGGGCGGTTGATAATGCCCTGTGGCTGCACAGCAGGTGCGCAATTGGGCACGATACTTACGCCTAGGCCGCTGGAGACCATGGGAATGGCGCTATTGAGGCTGGCTACCTCCTGGGTCCTTTCTGGCTTGAGGCCAGGGCGGCTATTCCACAGGTCGCTATAGAATTCTGCTAGCTCAGGAAGCTCGCGGCTGCGCGGCGGAATGAGCCAGGTTTCGCCGCGCAGGTCCGCGAGCGAGACGGGAGACTCAAGCCCTGCAAGGCGTTGGGGTAGGGCGACGGAGTAATCAAACGTGGCCACCTGGTGGATGGTGAGCTCGTGGGCGTAGCGGCGGAGGAAGGCTTTCGGGTCGGATGTCGGCAAAAGCGCTAGGTCTACCTGGCCATCCAGCAGGCGTTTGATGGCGGTGGCCGGCGCGGCGTCGTCCAGCGAGATAGTGGCAGTGGGGTAAATCCGCTTCAGTTCGGCCAGGGCGGAAGGGGTAAATTCCCAGTTCAAAATGGGGGCGGAGGCGAGGGAAACGGTGCTGGCCTTGTCGCCGGTGATTTCGCTGATATGGCGCTGGGTTTCGTTCAGTAAAGCGTCAACCTTGACGGCCGTTTCATAGACATAATCGCCGGCCTCCGTGGTGGAGACGCCGGAGCGCCCGCGCGAAAGGAGCTGGGCATTAAGTTCCTTTTCTAGCTTTCGTATGGAAAGGCTCAGGGACGGCTGGGTCATGTCGAGGGACTCGGCAGCGTGCGTGAAAGAGCCATTGTCTACAACGGCGCGAAAATAAAGAAGTTGACGGGTGTCCATAAGCTCCATCATGGCACATGTAAAGACAAAATGTGTGTTAGGTGGGGAACTAGGTTGCGCTATACAATGCGCACTATGGCAAATGAGCAGGTTAACAGTGTAAATAAGGCGGGGAAGAAACCTCGTTCTTCCTGGGGAATTTATGTCGCAGCGATGCTTATTGCTGGCTTGATCGCTGGTTTCATTTCCCTGTTCCTCCTCGCCGATTCCCTAGCGGCCCTGGGAATTCCAGACCCCGGCCGCATTACCACCTTTGGCCTGCCGCTCTTTCGCGGCTTGGCTTGGATACTCATGGCTTTGTCCATCGGCTCGTTCCTCGCCTCGTCGTTCCTCATTGCTCCGCGTGGAGACCACGCTGCGCTTATCGACGCCCCCTTGTCCGTCGACGGCCACATCGCCGCGCGCACAGGTACCTGGGCTTCCTTTGGTGTGGCGGCCGTGGGGCTAGTGGAAATTCCGCTCATTATGTCCGATCTCACCGGAGCGCCATTTTTTCAGGTATTTGAACCTTCCACTATGAAGATGGCGTTGACGGAAATTTCTACCACCATTGTGTGGGGAATCTCCGTACTCATCGCCCTTGTCGTGGGCGTTCTTGGCCTGTGCGGTCGCGGCTGGTCGATGCAGCCGGTGCTGCTTTTCTTGTCCATCTTGCAGGTTGTGCCCATCGGCATGGAAGGCCATTCCGCGGCTGGTGGTGACCACGACTATGGCACCAATTCGCTCTTGTGGCACTTGGTCTTTGTCATGCTGTGGGTAGGCGGGCTCATGGCGCTAATCGCCCATGGTCGGCGCCTTGGCCCCAATCTCGCCTTTGCGGTAAAGCGTTACTCTGGCATTGCCTTCATGGCCATTGTGGTGCTGGCAGTATCGGGCTTGATCAACACCCTCATCCGCATGAATATCTCCGATTTGGTGGATTCTGCCTACGGCATCATCTTGATCACTAAGTTCGTACTCACGATTTTGCTGGGAATCTTCGGCCTTGCTCACCGCGAGCTCACCATCCCGCAGCTGGGCAAGGATCCGCGCCTTTTTATCCGTATCGCCATTGTGGAAGTAGCGGTTATGGCCGGCACCATTGGCGTGGCCATTACGCTGGGGCGCACCGTGCCCCCAGCGCCGCGCGATCCGAACCTCAACTCGATGCAGATTTTGATGGGCTATGAGCTCTTTGAAAAGCCCACGGTGCTCAATGTGTGGACCATGTTCCGCTTTGACATCATGTTCGGCACCATTGGCCTGCTCTTGGCCGCGGCGTATGGCTACTGCGTCTACCGCGTGCATAAGCGTGGCCTGACGTGGAATAAGGGACGTACTGCATGGTTTATGAGCGGCGCGTTGGGTATGACCCTCGTGATGTCTACCGGCCTGGGACTTTATATGCCAGCGATGTACTCGATGCACATGTTGGTACATATGATTTTGTCGATGGCGGTACCGCTTCTGCTCGTCCTTGGTGCGCCACTGACCCTGCTTATGGAGGCCTTTGAGCCTGGGCCAAAGGGTCAGCCGAGCCTGCATGACTATGCGCTGGCGGCCACCCAATCTAAGGTCGTCGCGTTTATTACCAATCCGTTTGTCAATCTCGTGCAGTACCTATTTTTCCTGTACGTGTTGTATTTGTTCCCGAGCCTGTATCAATTTGCCATCTCGGAACACGCAGGCCACCTCATTATGAACTTTGCGTTCATCGTTTCTGGCTGCTTCTACTTTTGGGAAATCATCGGGCCGGACCCGCTTCCCAATCGTCGATCTACCCCATTCCGCTTGGCCGTGCTATTCCTTTCCATGCCGTTCCACCTTTTTGCTGGTGTATATCTCATGCAGCTGCAAAGCGTGCTGGGTGCCGACTTCTATCAGTATTTGGACCTGCCGTGGGATCAGGATCTGCTCCAAGATCAACGCGTGGGCGGCGGCATTGCGTGGGGCTTTGGCCAGTTCCCGCTGGTCATCGTCTTTGGCAAGCTCTTCCTGGATTGGCTGGGCGATGACCGTGCTACCGCCCGCCGCCATGATATGCAGGCGGATGCGGACGATGATGCCGAATTGGAACGCTATAACGCGATGCTGCAGGATATGGGACACGGCGATGAATCGAGCTTCCGCGGGCGCTAGCCTGTGGATAACCGTTTAAAAATCTCCCCAAACTCTGTCCTTCGTTGACGGATACAACAAGTTATTCACAGGGTTGGGGTCGCCGGCATGGTGTGGCTTGTGCGCGGGCATCAGGATGTGCAAACGAGCGAGGAAAACCACACTCGCCAACCCAACTATCCAGCAAAGGATTTTCTAGCACCATGTCCCAATACCCAATTACCTTGACCGGTCGCCTTACTCGCGACCCAATCTTGACCAAAACCTCCACTGGGGCCTATAAAGCCAAGCTGCGCGTCGCCTCCTCGCGCCGGATTCCGGACCGCCAAGCCGATGCCGGTATGGACAATACGGAAGGGCACAACACCAAGGCGCCGCAGTGGCGTGACGTGGATCATCTTTATATCGACGTCGAGATGTGGAATCAATTCGCCATCAACGTGCGCAAATCCCTGGCAAAAGGCATGCCTCTAGTCATCGTGGGGTCTCTCGTTACCGAACAATGGCGTGATGACCAGGGTGCCGATCATTTCCGCACGTATATTAAGGCGCAGTACGTGGGCCTGGACTTGAACCGTCACGTTATCGGTACAAAGCGCCTCGTCCCGCAGTACAACCAGGAAAATATCGCGGTCCCAGAGCTGGGGGACAATGCTATCGAACCAGACGTGGACCACAGCCTGCCGTCGCAGCAGGCGGGGCAGGGAGACACCGCTGCCGATACCGCAGCGGACCGCTACCTTGCCGAACGGGCCGCAGCTGCACGCGGTGGGGAAGAAGATGCCTTCGACGCCGAAGTGGAAGAGGAGGCTGCCGAGGCAGAATCCGCCCCAGTGAACGCTTAAGCGTTTCCTCCCTGGCTTGATCGCCTCGGGCGTACCTGACCCGAGGCACTCGAGCGGTGGTTCTGATGTAGTGTTTGTGTAGATAAATACGTCTCCCAAATTTTTGCAAAGGGGTAAAAGTGGGCGAATTCATCTACACGATGAAAAACGTGCGCAAGGCAATTGGCGATAAGGTCATCCTTGACGATGTAACAATGGCGTTCTACCCAGGTGCCAAGATTGGTGTGGTCGGCCCCAATGGTGCCGGTAAGTCCTCCATTTTGAAGATTATGGCCGGCTTGGACCAGCCTTCCAATGGCGAGGCCTTCCTAGATCCAGGCGCCACCGTGGGTATCCTGCAGCAGGAGCCGCCGCTCAACGACGAGAAGACCGTGCGCGGCAACGTCGAAGAGGGCTTGGGCGAAATCTTTGAAAAGAAGCAGCGCTTCGAGCAGATCGCCGAAGAGATGGCCACCAACTACAGCGATGAGCTCATGGAAGAAATGGGCAAGCTGCAAGAAGAGCTCGATGCCGCCGATGCATGGGAGGTTGACTCCAAGATCGAGCAGGCAATGGAAGCTTTGCGCTGCCCGCCTTCCGATGCCCCGGTGACCAACCTTTCTGGTGGTGAGCGCCGTCGCGTAGCGCTGGCTAAGCTCCTGCTTACCGAGCCGGACTTGTTGTTGCTCGATGAGCCTACGAACCACTTGGACGCCGAGTCTGTGCAGTGGCTGGAAAAGCACTTGGCTGATTATCCGGGCGCTGTCTTGGCCGTGACCCACGACCGCTACTTCCTCGACCACGTCGCGGGCTGGATTTGTGAGGTTGACCGCGGCAAGCTCTACCCATACGAGGGTAACTACTCCACCTACCTGGATAAGAAGCAGGAGCGTCTGGAGGTTGCCGGCAAGAAGGACGCGAAGCTGCGCAAGCGCTTGAAGGACGAGCTGGAGTGGGTACGCTCCGGTGCGAAGGCTCGCCAGGCCAAGAACAAGGCCCGTCTGGAGCGCTACGAGGAGATGGCTGCAGAAGCCGAGAAGTACAAGAAGCTCGACTTCGAAGAGATCCAGATTCCTACCCCGCCGCGCTTGGGTAATAAGGTCGTGGAGGTCAAGGATCTGCAGAAGGGCTTTGATGGCCGCACCTTGATTAAGGACCTCTCTTTCACCTTGCCGCGCAACGGCATCGTGGGCGTTATCGGCCCGAACGGCGTGGGTAAGACCACCCTGTTTAAGACCATCGTTGGCCTGGAGCAGCCGGACGCCGGTTCCGTCGAGGTGGGCGATACCGTCAAGCTGTCCTACGTGGACCAAAACCGTGAGAATATTGACCCCGAGGCAACCGTCTGGGAGGTCGTCTCCGGTGGCCTGGATTATATTCACGTGGGCCAAAACGAGATGCCTTCGCGTGCCTACCTATCGGCCTTCGGCTTCAAGGGCCCGGATCAGCAAAAGCCGTCCAAGGTGCTCTCCGGTGGTGAGCGCAACCGTTTGAACTTGGCGCTGACCCTGAAAGAGGGCGGTAACCTGATCCTCCTTGACGAGCCGACCAACGACTTGGATGTGGAAACCCTCGGCTCGCTGGAAAACGCGCTCGAGAAGTTCCCGGGCTGTGCCGTGGTCATTTCCCACGACCGCTGGTTCTTGGACCGCACCTGTACCCACATCTTGGCCTGGGAAGGCAATGTGGAAGAAGGTCAGTGGTTCTGGTTTGAGGGTAACTTCGGCGATTATGAGAAGAATAAGGTCGACCGCCTTGGTGAAGAGGCAGCCCGTCCTTCTCGCGTGACCCACCGCAAGCTGACCCGTTAAGTAGCTGAAGCCTTTACTGAGGAGAATGATGGCAACCCCAAGTGTGCACACGTATCGTATTCAAACCCGCTGGTCGGATTTTGATATGTACGGCCACATGATGAATGCAAACTACATCGAGCTCGCCCAGGAAGCGCGCTTGGCCTTTGCGAAGGAACATATCTATTCCAAAGGCCTTGACTTCATTGCGTTCGTGCGCCACCTCGATGTGGACTTCCTTCGCCCGATGGAGTTTAAGGACACCACTACGGTGGAGGTAGAAACTACCATTTCGCAGATTGGTACCACCTCGTTTACCACCACCCAGCAGGTCAAGGATGACCAGGGTGAAGTCGCGGCAACCGTGGAGTGCGTGCAGGTAGTCATTGATCGTCAGCAGCAGACTCCTCGTCCGCTGACGGAACAGGAAAAGGATATTCTGCAAAATACCGCGGCTAATTAACCGCGGAACAGAGCGAAGATGAGAAAGGCAGGGCCCGAAGGCATGGTCACCGAAACCCTAGAAATTGGAAGCGGTGGACCTGGCCTTCGAGCCCTTGTCACGCGCGCGGTTGGCTTGGATTCGGGTGCTTCGGTGCGGCTACGCCAGCTGACTGATGACGTCGTCGATGTCTTTGTCACCACACCTTTCGAGGTGGTTGCCTCCCGCCGCGTGCAGGGCGTCGTTTCCCGCGACGGGGCAGTGGTTTCTGCGGCTACCCTGGCCGAGCTGCTCAAGGAGCAAGAATCGAGCGGAACGCTAGATTTGGGACCTGCCCGCGATGCGTCGTGGCCGGGAGCGCTTCCGCCGGCCACTGGCTACAGCGTGGTCGATACCTTGCCGGTTACCGTGGTGCGCGAGCTCTCCGATAAGGGTCAACAACTGACCCGGCAATTTTCTGGCCCCATGGGCCCGCCATCCAGCTTGCTGAATCAGACCGTTGTCACGGTCGAGGGGGAAGGTGCCACGGTGGAAATCCCTATGCGCATGATTTTTGCCTGCACCAATTTGGGTTTGATCCCTGGTTTTTCCGCACCGATGGATGTGCCGAGGCACCTGCGGGTGGCTCAGCTAGGCAGGTGGGTGCGCCTCGACGCCCCCTTTGGCAGCATCTACCGTTCCACCCGCTTGTCGCTGTTCTAACTTCGCTCGCGAAAAACCGGCCTGCCACGTAGCGGTTCTGTTCAACAGAATCGGCGCGCACGCGCCCTGCTTTGGAGATTTTGTCCGAAAAGCGGTCCGTCTTAGGGGGAGGGGGACTCTGGCCAAGTGGGGTCATTACTCTTTTGAACTGCACATTTACAAGATGGCTTGCTGCGTTGCTACCCCCCGCTTTGTGAATTCATGAACATAGTGCCGCACGCAAACGTGTCCTGCGTTACCCTTACGTGGTCGATGTAATTTACTCCACCCGCAAGGAGATTGTGTAATGCGTATTGTCGTGCCTAAAGAAATCATGAATAACGAGAATCGCGTGGCTCTTACCCCGGGCGGCGCGCAGACCCTCGTTCACGACGGCCATGAGGTCCTCATTGAGACCGGTGCTGGTGAAGGCGCATCCTTCCCGGATTCCGAGTACGAGGCCGCCGGTGCCAGCATCGTTGGCACCGCGGAGGATACTTGGGCACAGGCGGAACTGCTGCTGAAGGTCAAGGAGCCGCTCGAGTCTGAGTACCAGTACCTGCGTCCGGACCTTACCGTCTTTACCTACCTGCACCTTGCCGCGGACCGCCCTTTGACTGAGGCGCTTGTTGACGCCAATACCACGGCCATTGCATATGAGACGGTTACTGACCGCCACGGTACCTTGCCACTTCTTACCCCGATGTCCCAGGTGGCAGGCCGCCTTGCCGCAATCGAGGGCACCCACCACCTGCTGTCCACGCAGGGCGGCCGCGGTCTGCTGGTTTCTGGTGTTCCAGGTACCCAGCCAGCACGCGTCGTCGTGATCGGCGGTGGCCAGGTTGGTGCGTCCGCCGTTGCCATGGCCCACGGTCTGCGTGCCGAGGTCACCGTACTGGACCTTGATCCGCACGTTTTGCAGCGCTTCGATGACCAGTACGCCGGCAGCGTGCGCACCTTGATTTCGGATCCGGCCACCATCGATAAGGAACTGCAGGAAGCTGACCTCGTCATTGGCGCGGTACTCATCCCAGGCGCCGCTGCACCAAAGCTGGTGCGTGAGGAGACCGTAAAGAAGATGAAGAAGGGTGCCGTCCTCGTGGACGTCGCCATCGACCAGGGTGGTTGCTTCGAGAACTCCAAGAAGACCTCCCACGATGACCCAACCTTCCAGGTCCATGACACCTTGTTCTACTGCGTGGCGAATATGCCGGGTGCGGTGGCCAATACCTCCACCCGTGCCTTGTCCTCCGCAACTCTGCCCTACATTCGCGCGGTGGCCAATGACAGCCTGGATGCCGCCATCAAGCGCTTCCCGGGCCTAGAGGGTGGCGTAATGACTCGTGGTGGCCGTTTGGTCTCCGAGCCTGTACGTAAGGCCTTTGACTGGGAAGACTAAGCATCAGGTCCCCATAGTGTGGGCTAGATAAACCACAAGCCCGGTTCCTCGCTAAATAGCGGGAGCCGGGCTTTGTCTCTTGGGTGGGGCAAGACGGTGCGATTATGGTGCCTTGTTGATCATCATGGCGGCCACGCGCTGCATATGATCCCAGATCATTTCGCGGTAGGCCGGTGGGATGGTTTCCTCGTCGATTTCCGCGAGGGAGTTACCCATTAGCTCTAGCCACCGGTCATGCGCGGTTATATCGATGGGGTAGGGGGCGTGGCGCATGCGAAGGCGCGGATGGCCGCGGTTTTCAGAGAAGAGCTGCGGGCCACCCCAATACTGCGCCAAGAACCAAGTGAGGCGCTGCTCGGCGCCTTCCCAGTCATTATCGGGGTACATCGGACCGATGACATTGTCCTCTTTGACCTGGGAATAAAAGCCGTGGACGAGGCGCTGAAAGGTCTCCATGCCGCCAATAGCCTCATAAACAGAATCCATTTACTCTTCTTCTTCCTTGCGGGGATCGGGAATGCCGATGCCGTGCGGGTAGGGGGTAGTAATGCCTTTAGTGTGCATGACATTGAGCACGCGGGATTGCAAGAAACGCTGGACGTCCCACTGCTTGCCCGGCAGGGTCTTTGTAGACACGCGGAAGGAAACATAATCCGGTTCGAAACCGGACATGCCATCCACACGAGGCGTGCTGAGGATGAGCTTGCGTACCTTATCGTCCTGCGCGGCTTCCTTCACTGCGTCCTCGATGACCTCGCCGGCGAGCTCTGGGTCATTAGAAAGGCCCACAGGAATCTGGATGCGGGCAACGGAGTACTCATCGGAGTGGTTAGCTACCTGGAGGATTTCGCCATTGCGCACGTACCACAGAGCACCGTCGATATCGCGGACCGTGGTGATGCGTAAGGAGATGGACTCGACATCGCCAAAGACGCCGTTGCCAAGGTCAACCACGTCGCCAATGCCGTATTGATCCTCAATGAGCATGAAGATGCCGGAAAGGAAATCCTTCACCAGTGCCTGGGCGCCAAAACCAAGGGCGACGCCAATAACACCGGCGGAGGCGATAAGCGGTGCCACGTTAACGTCTAGCTCATCCAAGATGGCAATAACGGCCCATACCCACACGAAGATAGCGGCGGCGGAACGGGCCACTCCGGCTAGCGTCTTAATGCGGGAGGCGCGCCGGGTTTCGCGGGTATGGCGCATGGCCTCTTCTTGCTGGGTCGGTTCGGGGCGGTTGGCTCGACCCTTGAATTTTCCGCGGAAACGCTGCTTATCCAGCCCGGAAGATTTGATGCTGTTTTCGGCCACCTTGTTGATAATGCGGTGGAGGAGCCAGTGGGCAATGACGGCCAGGATAAGGATAACGGCGATGCGAATCGGGCGCTCGATAAGCCAGCTTTGCACCTTCTCGTCATTCCAAAAACTAGAGACGGACTCGACGGCCGAGTCCTTGGTGGAAGCGGCTGAGGCTAAGAATTGCGTATTCATCATTCTTTCTTAGTCGTGGACAATGGGAACCGCGCCCATTGTAAAGGCCGAGCCTGAAAACGCGATGAGTGGTGGGTGGCTAGGTGGGTGAAAATAAATACCTATCTTTCCTTAGCAAGTGAACAGCTTGGTCTAGACTGTGTTGCTATGACAGAACGCAGCACGCAGAACCTCGCTCAAGGCTTTACGTCCCGTTCCATCCATGGCGGCTACCACCCAGACCCGCACATGGGCTCTATCAATGTGCCGATCTATGCGTCAACCACGTTTGCGCAAGATGGCTTAGCGCAGCTGCGCGGCGGGTTCGAATACGGACGCGTGGCAAACCCCACCGTGCGCTCGCTCGAACGCACTCTAGCGGCGCTAGAGGGCGCTGAGTATGCCCGCGTGTTCTCTTCCGGCATGGCCGCCGCCGATACGCTGATTCGGATCTTGGTGCGCCCAGGGGATCACGTCATTTTGGGTAATGATGCCTATGGTGGTTCCTACCGGCTACTGAATGATTTCACTGAGTGGGGCGTGGAGATGTCCATCGTTAATACCAGCGATACCGCCGCAGTAGCCGCGGCGGTCCAGGACAATACCAGGCTCATCTGGTTGGAAACGCCCACCAATCCGGCGTTGAATATCACCGATATCGCCGCGGTGGCCAAGATTAAGGGCAACGCGCAGGTCCTAGTGGACAATACTTTTGCTACGCCTTACCTGCAGAACCCATTGGAGCTCGGCGCGGACCATGTGTTGCACTCGACCACCAAGTACCTGGGTGGGCATTCCGATGTACTGGGCGGTGCGGTGGTTACTAATGATGCCCACGTGGACGAGCGCCTGCTCTACTTCCAAGGCAATGTGGGTGCGGTGAGCTCGCCTTTCGACGCCTACCTTACGGCTCGCGGAATCAAGACTCTTTCGGTGCGGATGGATCGCCACTGCGCCAATGCGCAAAAGGTGGCAGAGTTCCTGCAGGGCCGCCCCGAGGTAAAGCAGGTGCTGTACCCAGGGCTGAAAGAGCACCCAGGGCATAAGTTGGCAGCACAGCAGATGCGCGGATTTGGCGGCATGATGTCCGTGCGCTTTCATAGCGCGGAGCATGCCAAGCAGATCTGCCTCAATACGCGGCTTATCTGTCTAGCGGAATCGCTGGGTGGGGTGGAATCGCTCATCGAGCACCCGAAGAATATGACGCACGTATCCGCGGAAGGATCCGAGCTGGTGCCGCCAGATGATATGGTGCGCATCTCAATCGGAATCGAAGATATCGATGACCTGCTCGCGGACTTGAAGCAGGCCCTCGACGCGCTATAGGCCGCGGGACCGGGGCCAGGACCGGGACCGAGCCCTTAGCGCGGTGGTGGCTTAGGAGCGCACCACGGCGAGGAGGGAACCGGCGGTTTTATCGGTTTCCTGCAACATGAGTGGGTCGGTTCCCGGCATCGGAGAAATAGTGGTATCCGGCCACTGGGAATAGGTGGGGATGCCCACAATGTGCAGGCGCGCATCCAGCTCGCCGTTCGGGTGAACGGTGCGGCGGGTCGTCCCATCGGTTTCCGGCGAACCGGTGGGTTGTCCGTGATCGGGGAAGGGGCGAACGCGGCCGGAATCTACCAGGCAGCGGGTCATGGAATCGCCGGCGGTGCGGATATCGGGGCGGTGCATAAAGGCGTCGACAAGCGTGGGTGCAGAAGCCGAGCGTGGGCCGGAGGTTAGGGTGAAGTGATCTGCCTCGATGGCCAGGGTGGGGTGATCGCCTAGGAAGTGGGCCAAGCCGGCGTCAACAAGCGCGAGCAGCTGGCGCACGCGGAAGAGTGGCGGGCCGGAACCTATCATCTGGCCAAAGGACATTACTTGGGCATAGCGGCCGGTGCGGGACTCGCGGGTATAGCGGCCCTCCGCGCCAAGGATGGAGGCGGGCTTGCGCGATTGCGATAGCGACCATAGCGCGGCCTTGATGGGGGAGTCGTGGCCGGCGGCGGCTTCCCGGATATCGCTTTCCATGGACTGGGCAATATGCTCGGTGAGCTCATCTATGTCCCCGGTAAACCCGGCAATTTGGTACATGAGATCGTTCATGTCCCACGGCTCGGTAACCATGGGTGCAATAGCCGCGCCTAGCTCATCCGGGGCGGTGGCATCGATGACCTCGAGAATGTCAGCGCGCGGGCGCAGCAAGGAATCCGGGCGCACGCGCTCCAAAGTGGTGATATAGGCCTCGTAGCTATCGCGGGCGATAGCGGGCCAAACCTGGGCGTCAAAGTCGATGTCATGGGTGCCGTTGAGCTCCGCAATGACATTCTTCAGACGGCGGCGTGGCATGGTAGGCGGCAGCTCACCGTATTCGGACTTGGGGTGGTAGGGATAGCCGCGGCCGGAGGAAATGATGAAGTTGGGCTCGTCGCCGCAGGGCTCATAGCGCAGGCCGGAACGTGTGGAAGAATCCTCCACGAAGGTGCCGCCGCGCTCGATGGTGGTCAGCGCCATGATGTCATAAAAGCCCATGCCCAGCCCGCGTACCAGCACGTCTTCACCGCCGGGGATGGCGGCGTAGTCCTGCTCCACTGGGCTATCGGGAGCGATCCAGTTCAGGCCGGAAGCCGCCAGCTGCTTTTCCTGCTCGTTGTACTCCGGAACCATCCAGCCATAGGCCAGCACGGTGGCATCGGTGCGCACCTCGGAGCCATCGGCCAAGCGGAGCACGTCTACGTGGCCATCCTCGCTGAGGGTTTCCAAACGGCTGAAGTGGTTCACGGTGGAAATGCTCTTAGGTAGGCGAGCAATGACCACGTCATAGACCCAGCGCAGGTACTCGCCATACAGCGCGCGCGAGGGGTTGGATTCGGGGCGGGTAGCGGCAAGTTCTTCGCGGTAGTCCTGCGCAATATGTGCGGCCGGAGGATGCTGCTCAAAAAGCTCACGCTTGGCGGCGGAGACATTTTCGCCATCGCCGCGCAGGAGCTGAATCCACTCGTATTGGATGGGCCCCTCGAGCACGGGGGCGTCCACAGTGGAGCCGGGCTCGGTGAAAAGGGTGACGGCGCCGGCGCGAGTATTCATGCATAGGGTCTTGGTTTGATCCGTTTCCCAAATGCGGCCGGCACCATGCTGGGCATCATCGATGAGGTGGACGGTTATGGGGTCGCTGGAATCGTCCATGCGGGCGGAGAGGCGTTCCAGGATGGAAATGCCGCGGGGGCCCATGCCGACGATTGCGATTGCTGGAGTAGACATACTACCTATCGTGCCACATCCAGACCCTTCCACGAGCATCGGACCCGGCGGTGGTATTTAAGTAGACTAATCAGTCTATCCAAAAGTTTCTTTCCCCTCGTTATGGCAGGTAATAGGGTAGACCGTCCAGTCTTGTAATTGTGGGTATGGATATGCTCTAATGGGCGAGTACTACTTAAGAATTAAAGGAACTCGAGCTTTTATGAAGCAACTTTCTCGGCTCCTGAGACCAGTGGCCGCGGTCTTGGCCAGCGGTGCGCTAGCTCTCTCGCTAACCTCCTGCGCCTCTACTTCCCACGCCGCGGAAGATGGCATGGTCACCTACGTCGAGCCCAATATGTTCAATAACCTCTATCCCCCCTCCGGCGGCTATTACCCCAACGGTGGCGTGCTCAATAACATCACGGACCGCCTGCTGTGGCAGGACCCGGATACCCTCGAGCTGCACCCGTGGATTGCGGAGGAGATGCCTAAGGCGAACAAGGACAATACCGAGTTCACCTTTAGGATTCGCAAGGGCGTGACCTACTCTGATGGCTCCCGCCTGGATGCCGCGAACGTGAAGAAGAACTATGACCTCTACGCTTTAGGCGATGAGGACCGCATGCTCACCCCTTCGGAGCAGTTGCCCAACTATGAAAAATCCGAGGTTATTGATGATTACACGGTGAAGTTCTACTTCAGTGAGCCCTCCCCAGGCTTTCCTCAGTCCACCTCCGTGATGAACCAGGGCCTGCTTTCTAATGCCACGCTGGATTTAGATGACACCGGCTTCGCGCCGGGCAATGCCACCGCTATTTCTGGTTCGGGCCCCTTCGTCATCGAGGAAGAAGAGCTGGGAACCAAGCTGGTGCTCAAAAAGCGGGAGGACTATGACTGGGCACCGCCGGCCCGCAAGGACCACCAAGGGCCGGCCGATATTGAGGGCATCAATATTGTTCTCGCAGCCGAGGATTCCGTGCGCGTGGGATCGCTCGTGGCGGGGCAGTCCGATATTGCTCGCCAGATCGAAGCCCCCGATGAGAAGCACCTCAAGGATCAAAACCTGGAGATTTTCGCCGCGCCCACCCGTGGCGTAAACAATAGCTTCCACTTCCACTTCCGCCACCCACTCTTGGCGGATAAACGCGTGCGTCAGGCCATTATTCACGCCATCGACCGCGATAATATTCTGAACACCCTCTTTTCTGACTCCTATCCCAAAGGCACATCGATCCTGGCCAAGACGGCTATTGGCTATAAGGATCAAGCAGCGAATTATGCCTTCGATCCAGAGGAATCTAAGCGCTTGCTCGATGCAGCCGGTTGGCGCGAAGGAGAAGATGGCATCCGCGAGAAAGACGGCAAGCGCCTGTCCGTGACCTTCAATGAGGCAGTCCCGCAGCCGCGCTCTAAGGAGATGTTCACCAAGGCCCAAGAGATGCTCAAGAACGTCGGCATCGAGGCCAACCTCAACCCGGGCGACCGCTCCGCGCAGCAGAAGGCCATGAAGGACCAAGACACCGTGCAGGTACGCCACACCATGACCGGCCGTGCCAATGTGGATACCTTGGCCACGTGGCTAGATGGCACGGGCCGCAATTCTTTCCTCAACTATGACGAAAAGACCGATAGCTTCGGCGATAAGAAGCTGCAGAAATTGGTGGACGAGTACTTCGACCTCAGCAGCGAAAAGGACCGCCTGGCAATGACCGGCCGCATGCAGGACTACCTCTCTGAACAGGCCTATATCCTGCCCATGTTCGAAGAGCCGCAGGTATATGGTTTCCAGCCTTATATCGAGGGCTTTAGCACCGAGGCTATCGGCCGTCCATCGTTTTATGCGGTAGACATCAACACCGCAGAAGGGGAGGACTAATCCATGAGCCTGAAATCTATCGCCCTACGCATCGGCCAAGCCATGCTGGTTATCTGGGCAACCTTCACCCTTTCTTTCATTCTTCTGGCGGCGCTGCCCGGTGACGCCGTCGCGACCCGCTATGACAACCCGACCCTAGGGCTCAACGCCGAGCAGTTGGCCGCTATTCGCGAGGTTTATGGTGCCGATGAACCGCTCTTAAGCCGCTACGTCAGTGCGCTCGGTGGATTCCTCACCGGTGATTTCGGCTTTTCCGTCGCCACCGGCACTGCGGTATCGGAGATGTTGGCGGACGCCCTTCCTTCCACGCTGGCGCTGGCCGTCCTCGCCTTTCTCGTAGGCGTAGTCTTGGCCTTCGCGGTGGCCATCGCCTCCACCTTTGGTCCATTTTCCTGGCTGCGTAGCTTCTTCCGCAGCCTGCCTTCTGTGATGGTTTCCCTGCCCACCTTCTGGATCGGCATCATTTTGATCCAGATATTTTCCTTTGGCTTGGGATGGGTGCCAGTTATCGGCGCGAGCGACGCCCAAAGCCTTATCCTGCCGGTGATTACCTTGGCCATCTTCGTGGCCGCACCGCTGGCACAGGTGCTCCTGCGCTCCATCGATGAGGTAATGGATATGTCCTTCGTGCAGGTAGTGCGTGCCAAGGGTGCTAGCGGTGCCTGGTTGCTGTGGCGCAATGTTTTGCGCAATGCGTTGCTGCCGGCGCTGACCATGGCCGGCCTTACCTTTGGTGAGCTCGTTGGCGGCTCCGTGGTGACGGAAGCGGTCTTTGCCCGCCACGGCATTGGCGCGCTGACCGCGGATGCGGTGGCCAACCGCGATACCTCCGTATTGCTCGCCATCGTGGTGCTGGCCGCGGCCGTCTTTGTTCTTATCAATCTCATCGTGGACCTGCTCTACCCAGTGCTTGACGTGCGCCTGCGCGAGGGCAACCACGATAGCGCGCACAGCAACACCACCGCCACCGCTGATAATCCTGCAAAGAACGAGAAGAAGGTCCAAGCATGAAGCTTAAATCCACACGCCTGAAGCTCACCCCGGGCACCATCATCTCGCTTATTGTGCTGGGCCTGGCGGTGCTCTGCGCACTGTTCCCCCAACTATTTACCTCCCAGGATCCTAACCAGGGCGGTGACACCACAGCGCTGCTGCAGCCCAGTTTCCAACACTGGTTCGGCACCGATGCCGTGGGCCGTGATCTCTATACCCGCGTGGTCTATGGCGCGCGCCAATCCCTACTCGGCGCGCTATTGGCGGTACTTTTCGGCCTGATCGTTGGCACCGTCTTGGGCATTATCGCCGGAGTGCGCCGCGGCTGGGTAGATGCCGTCATCATGCGCATCGTGGATGTGCTGTTGTCTATTCCTGGCCTCTTGCTTTCCCTGTCCGTCATCATCGTGCTCGGACACGGCATCTTTAATGCTGCCATCGCCGTGGGCATTACCTCCGTGGCAACCTTTGCGCGCCTCGCGCGCTCCCAGGTGCTCAGTGTGGCAGGCTCCGATTTCGTCGAGGCCGCCTACGGCTCCGGCGGCTCTGCCTTCCAGGTGCTCGTGCGCCATATTCTTCCCAATTCACTCACCGCAGTCTTCGCCGTAGCCGCCTTGCAATTCGGCCTGGCCATTTTGCAGCTAGCCACCCTTGGCTTCCTTGGTTACGGCGCTCCGCCCCCAACACCGGAATGGGGCCTGCTCATTTCTGAATCACGCGACTATATTGCCACCGCCGGCTGGCTGACCATCGCCCCCGGCATCGTTATCGTCGCCGTGGTTCTTGCGGCCAACTACCTCAGCCAGACACTGCGAAAGGCGGCCTAATGTCCCTGCTTAGCATTAGTGATTTATCCATTACGTACCGCACCGCCCACGGCGAGATGGAAGCGGTCAGCGGCATTGAGCTAGAAGTGAACCCCGGGGAAATGACCGCCATCGTGGGCGAGTCAGGCTCCGGCAAGTCCACCTCCGCCATGGCCGCCATTGGCCTGCTGCCAGACAATGCCTCGATTGTCTCCGGCACCATTACTTTCGACGGCCACGATGTCACCCATTTCTCCCAAAAGCAGTGGCGCACCCTGCGTGGCCGCCGCATCGGGTTGATTCCGCAGGATCCCAATAACTCGCTCAATCCGCTCAAGACCATCGGAGCCTCGGTGGAAGAGGGCATGGCCATCCACCGGCAGGACGATAAGGAGTCCCGGAAGAAGCGTGCTCTGGAGTTGCTGGAGCGCGTGGGCATTGATGATCCACAGCGCCGTTATCATCAGTACCCGCATGAGCTTTCCGGCGGCATGAAGCAACGCGTGCTCATCGCTGCCGCTGTGGCACTGGAGCCAGAGCTCATCATCGCCGATGAGCCTACTTCCGCGCTGGATGTCACCGTGCAGAAAATCATCCTGGATCTCCTTGATGAAATGCGCGAAGAGCTCACCATGGGCATCCTTTTTATTACCCATGATCTGGCCGTGGCGGGTGACCGCGCCAATAATATTGTGGTGATGGAAAAGGGCGCCGTCCGCGAGTCGGGCGTAGCCGCCCGTGTCCTCACCGATCCCCAGCATGCCTACTCCAAGCGCCTGCTTGCCGACGCCCCCTCGCTCACCGCCCCTACTTCCTCCCAGACCGCATCTCCGGTGCGGAATAGTACGCCCGCCCAGCAGGAGACGTTGCTCGAAGTCGAGGGGCTCACCCAGCGCTTCGGGGATTTCACCGCGGTAGATGACATCAACTTTTCCGTAGCCCGTGGCACTACCCATGCCTTGGTGGGGGAGTCCGGTTCCGGAAAGACAACTACCGGCCGTGCCATATCTCTGTTGAGCACGCCTACCTCGGGAAGTATTCGCTTGGCGGGGGAAGATATCAGCACCGCCCGCGGTAAGCGCCGCCGGGAGCTGCGCCGCTCTATCCAGATGGTCTACCAAAATCCCTTTGGCTCGCTCGATCCACGATTGAGTATCGGCGATACCATCGCTGAGCCGGTGCGCAACTTTACCGGGGCCTCGAAACGCGATGCCCGCGCGAAAGCACAAAAGTTTCTTGATTTGGTGGCCTTGGACTCTTCCATGGCAGCCCGCCGTCCCCGTGAGCTCTCCGGCGGCCAGCGCCAGCGCGTGGCTATCGCCCGTGCCATGATCATTGAACCCGATCTTGTGGTGCTCGATGAGGCCGTTTCTGCGCTCGACGTCACCGTACAGGCACAGATCCTGCGCCTGCTCGATGAGCTGCAGCGCGAGTTGGAGCTTACCTATATCTTCATCTCTCACGACCTCGCGGTAGTCAACCAGATTTCCGATACCGTCTCCGTGCTCTCCCACGGCACACAAGTGGAATCCGGGCCCACGGCGCAGGTTTTTGCACACCCAGAAACCGAATACACCCGTCAGCTAATTGACGCCATCCCAGGCTCCCGCTACCGCGCTGGAGACCTAAACTTGGGGCTATAAACCGAGCCCTAGAAAGGTTGGACTGAGAATATGACCGACATTATTAACGAGCTCTCCCACGCCTCCGCCGAGGTGCAGCAACTGCGCCGCGCCCGCCAAGAGGCGCAGGACAATGCGCAGCTGAGCTTTAACGCTTTGCTTGAGCCTGCAGAGCCAGGTGAATTCACCTATGCAGAGCGCTATGCCGTCGCAGCTTTTAGCGCTGCGGTCTACCAGGCGGGGGAGGCAGCAGATTTCTACTTCGACCTGCTGGGGGATGAGGCCGATGTGGACCTTGTTGCCGCCGTGCGCGCCGCAAGCCAGCGTGGTGTGTCTACCGGCCCCTACTACCAGGGTGACTTCCTTATTTTTGGCGAAACTGCTGCGGAGGCAGCGCTCGGAAAGCGCCTAGCCGCTGCCTTTGACTGGGCGCACCTTTTGGCCTTCCACCCCAAGGACGCCTCCCCGCAGGCCATCGGTCACCTCGACGCCGCCGGGTGGTCGGCTACCGATATTGTCAGCCTGTCTCAGCTTGTGGCATTTTTGGCTTTCCAGCTGCGCGTGGTCCACGGTCTGCGGGTGCTCTCTGGCGAGGAGGGCGCCGCACGCCCCGCGGCCGAGCGTGCAGCCGGGGTAGCTGACCCAAGCTGGCAGGTTACCGCGAATACCCTGCAACCCGATACCGTGCTGCCGGACCACTTTGTCAACCACTCCCTGGGCTGGAAGCCTTGGGTAGAGGCACTGGCGAAAGAGGATTTCACCGCAGCGCATACCGACGCCCTCATCAAACCAGAGCGCATTGATTCCGAGTACTTCCGGTTGCTCGCCCGCGATCCCGCGGCTTTGAAGGCGCGTACGCTAACTGACTTGGACATCTTCTATAACACCGAAGGCGGCCTCTCCCGTGCAGACCGCGAGCTCGCTGCCACTGTGGCCTCGCGGTACAACGGTTGCGAGTACTGCGCTTCCGTGCACCAGGCACGGTGCGTCCAGGAAGGCGGCGACCGTGACAGCGTAGACCGCCTTTTGGACACAGGCATCGACGCCGACCTGGGTTCTAAAGAGTGGGACCTTATCCGTCGCGCAGCTGTGGCGTTGACCGAAACTCCCTTCGCCTTCGATGCGCAGCTATGCACCGACCTTCGCAACGCCGGTTTCGATGATCAGTCCATTCTGGACCTCATCTACGCATCGTCCTTCTTTAACTGGGCCAATCGCTTGATGCTTACCTTGGGGCAGCCGGATGTGCCCAAGCGCTTTCGACAATAGGTGGTGATTGGGTTGGTGCGGCAACCTCAGCGGAGGATCCCTATGATGGAGCGGCATGACTGATACTAAGAATCTCACCGCACCAGCACACTCAGAGGCCGCAGCCCCGCGCAAGGTGGCCGTCGTCACCGGCGCCACCGGTGGCATGGGCCGCGAAATCATCGCCGACTTGGCTGGTGACTACCACGTGTACGCACTGGGACGGAGCGCGGCGGACCTGCCTAAATCGGAATCCATCACGCCGATCGCCATCGACCTAGTAGCCGGCCTCGATGAAGGCATGGCGCTGCCGGAGCTGGATCGCGTAGATGTGCTCGTGCACGCCGCCGCACGGGCTACCAAGTACTCCGTGGAGGAAGCCACTCCAGAAAATTGGCGCGCGCACATGGACCTCAACGTGCACGCCCCCGCAGAGGTGACCCGTGTTTTGCTGCCGCAGCTGCGTAAAGTCGAAGGCACAGTGGTCTTTATTAACTCTGGTGCTGGCCGCCACAGCTATGGCGATAACGTCGTCTACGCGGCCACGAAGCACGCGTTGTATGCGCTGGCCGACGGGTTGCGTATCTCCGAGCCGGGAATCCGCGTTTCCACCGTAGCGCCCGGGCCTACCGATACTCCGATGCTGCAGGGCCTGCAGGACTATGATCCCTCCCAGGTCATTGCACCGGTTGAGGTGGCGCGTGCCATTCGTACCGTAGTAGAGGCTGGGCCCACCACGCAGTTGACGGAAATCCAAGTCAGGCCGCGAATCGAATTATCTCTGCGCAAGTAGTAAATCAAGTGTTATTAAGGTCATCATGCAGTGATGGGGGGGTTGGTTTCGGCCCGCCCGTTACACTCGAGGGCTGTGACTTCCCAAAGCCGAAAACGGCCCGCCTATCTCCTTATCTCAGATGCCCTACGTGACAAGATCGAGCGCAATGAATTAGAGCCTGGTCAGCGTTTTCCTACCGAACGCGAATTGGTCCGAGAATTTCATGTTGCGCGCATGACCGTGCGCCATGCATTAGACATTTTGGAAGATGAAGGCCTTATTGATCGCCGCCGTGGGCGCAGCGGCGGCACCTACGTGCGCACGGTTCCCCCTACACTGAGCCTGACCAAAAAGGACAGCATCGCCACTCAACTGCGCGAGCGTGGGCACGAAATCACCGTGCGGGTGGTCTCCGTGAATAAAACCCATGTGCCCAAACATGTGGCAGCGGCCCTGGGCGTGAACGATGCCACCTATGCGTGGGATATTAAACGCCTTTTTATCGTCGATGGTAAGCCCGTCATCGTCTCGCGCTACACCATCCCAGTGGACATGGCTCCCGAGCTCAATCAGCACGACCTGCGCGAGCCCATCCTAGACATACTGGCAGGCTATGGCCTCCAGCCGGTCTTCAAACGCGAGAGTATGAGCGCCGCTACCGCTCGCACAGAAGAACAGAAACTCTTGGGCGTGAGCCGATCGCACCCGCTTTTGCGGTTCGTACGGCTGCTGAAGAATGAGACCGGCGTGGTCTTTGCCTATATCGAAGAGTCGCTGCGCTCTGATATCGCCAATGTAGAAGTGGTCTTGGGCGAGGATCCTGCGCCACAACCCGTACAAACCCGGGACGGCGGCGCAGGAAAGCCGGCCTAGCCAGCGTCCACCTGGCGGTTGCGTAGCGCGCGGGCCACGCGGTCGCGCTGCTCGGTGACTGTACGACGCAGACCACCGGGCAGGTCCTTCTGCAAGAAGGCATCGGCTCTGTCCAAGCCCTTGCGGGTGATGTCCCAGGAAGGGAAGAGGCCGGTAACTGTGGTCAGAGCCACCTCGGAGGATTGGGAAGCCCACACCTTTTCCGCGATATCGAAGAACTCCGCGGTGGGAAGGAACGCATCGCCATGCGGATAGAGCAATCCTTCAAGTTTGGAAGTCAGCTCGCGGTTGGTGAGATTACCAGCCACGATTTCTTCCCATACCGCGCGCTTGTTTTCCGCAGTTGCCACTGCGGCGCGAGCGCGCAGCGAAGAGTAGTAGTCGGTGGCGGAATTATCCCGCTCCAGTTGCGCATCCGCGGCAGCGGGGACGTCCTCTATCGCGCCGTCGGCGGCAAGTGCCGCGAGCGCGGACCAACGCAGCCCTGCATCCTCGGAGGATTCGAGCACGCCGCGCAGGTAGTCACGCGCGCTATCGTGCAGGCGAATTTTCACCAGCGCCTGGGTGCAGATGATGGAGCGCTGGGCATCGGAACTGCGGGCGCCGTCGAGGAGGGCGTCGGCAAGCAGGGTGCTCTGGGCGGCCCACCGTGGATCGGCATAGTTCTTCAACGCGCTGGAGGCCTGCAAAACAATGCGCTCGAGGACGGCAAGCTCGGTCTCGGCCTGCATACCGCGGGCCACGAGTTGGATGAAATCGCGGGCGCGCATAGTCCCGGCGCGGGTCATCTCCCAGGCGGTGGACCAGCACAGGGTGCGGGCCATAGGATCAGCAAACTTATCGATATTATCCAGCAGGAATTGCAGGGAACCCGCGTCCAATTCGATGAGGCAGTAGGTCAGGTCATCGTCATTGGGCAGCAGGAAGTCAATGTCTGCTAGCTGGCGGCCGATGAGCTCTGGAATCTCGGTGGAGGAGCCATCGACATCCATCTCGATGCGATCGGTGCGCACCACCTGACCGTCCTGCAGGTTATACAGGCCCACCGCCACGCGGTGGGTGCGCAGCGTATCGCCGTGCTGGGAGAAGTAGGCATGGGTAATCGTGCCTGATTCATCCGCGTTGAGTGCCACGCTCAGCGTGTTGATGCCGGAAGTCTTAAGCCACTGCTGCGCCCAGAAGGAAAGATCGCGGCCGGAGGCCTGTTCCAGGTGGCCAAGCAGATCATCAAAGGTGGCATTGCCCCAGGCATGGGCGGCGAAGTGGCGGCGCACGCCGGCCAGGAAGTTTTCGCGGCCGACATAAGCCTGTAGCTGCTTCAGCACCGAAGCACCCTTGGCGTAGGTAATGCCATCAAAGTTTTGCTCCACGGTTTCGATATCGCTGGCATCGGTAGAAATCGGGTGGGTGGTAGGCAGCTGATCCTGCTGGTAGGCCCAGGACTTTTCTACGTTGGCAAAGGTTACCCACGCGGTATCGTATTCGGTCTCTTCCGCTTGGGAAATGGCCGCTGACCAGGTGGCGAAGGACTCATTGAGCCACAAATCGTCCCACCACTGCATGGTGACGAGATCGCCGAACCACATATGGGCCAATTCGTGCAGAATGGTATCGGCTCGGCGTTCGTATTTATAGTGCGTGGCCTGGGAGGTAAAGACGTACTCATCGCGGATGGTAACGCAGCCGGCATTTTCCATCGCACCCGCGTTGAACTCCGGCACGAAAATCTGGTCATACTTGCCAAAGGGGTAGGGGAAACCGAAATTGCGGTGATAGAAATCAAAGCCCTGCTTGGTCTCCGTAAATAAGCGCTCAGCATCTAAAGCATGGGCGAGCGAAGCACGGCAGTAGATGCCCAGCGGTACTTCGAGCTTTTGGGCCGGCTTGCCCTCTGGGTGTGCGGTCAGCTCGCCGCGCCAGGTATCGGTGACCTCGTGGTAGGGACCGGCGCACAGGGCTACCAGGTATGTCGATAGTGGGTAGTCGATAGCAGTGCTGGCCACGTCTCCTTCCCAGCTAACTGGTCCATTGCTAATGACGGTCCAATCCTCCGGCGCCTTGAAATGCAGCGCGTAGGTGGCCTTCATATCCGGCTGGTCAAAGCAAGCAAAGATCCGCTTGGCATCGGCGGTTTCAAATTGGGTATAGAGGTAGACCTTTTCATCGGCGGGATCGACAAAACGGTGCAGGCCCTCGCCGGTGCGCGAATACGGGATCTTCGCGGTGACTTCTAGCGTGTAGTCGGCCACTTGGAGGCCGGAAAGCGGAATGCCGTAGGCGGGGTTATAAGAATTCGTGGGCAGCGGATTGTCGTTGAGGCGCACCTCGTGGATTTCCTCGGCGCGCAGATCGATGAAGGTGGAGCCAATCTCGCGCGAGGTGAAGCTCACCTTCGTAGTGGAAAGGAAATGGGTATCTGAATACTTGAGGTCTAAAGTGACATCATAATGGCCCACCTCAATCATTCGGGAGCGCTCGACCGCTTCCGTGCGAGTCAGGTTTACGGAGGTCATAGCCTATATTCTCCTTCGGTTCCGAAAATAGTTCTGCATCCACAGTAGTCGCGCGCCTAGGCTGGTGGGGCAAACTTTTATCAATCAAAGGAGCAATCATGGCTGACGCAGTAAAGTTCTGGTTCGACGTATCTTGTCCCTTCGCTTGGGCCACCTCGCGGTGGATCAAGGAAGTAGAAAAGGTACGCGATATTGAGGTCGAGTTCGAGCCGATGTCCCTGTCCGTGCTGAACGATGGCCGTGATCTAGACCCCACTTACATGGACATGATGAAGGCTAACTGGGGCCCAGCCCGCGTCTTTGCCAAGGTTAAGGCCGAGCGTCCAGAAAAGGTAGATGAGCTTTATACCGCTATGGGCACCCTGGTCCACGCCAAGGGCAACGGCGGACGAACTGGCTTTGGTGCTTATGATGACATCATCGCGCAGGCGCTTGCAGAAGTGGAGCTTCCGGCCGAGTTCGCCGAGGTAGCCAATACCGAAGACTATGACGAGAAGCTCCGCGAATACCACCACAATGGCATCTCTTCCGTGGGTGATGAGGTGGGCACCCCGGTTATCAAGCTGGGGGAGACCGCGTTCTTCGGCCCGGTCATTACCCGCGTCCCTACCGGGGAAGAAGCAGGCGAGCTTTTCGACGCCTCCTTGCGCCTTGCCCAGTTCCCTTACTTCTTCGAACTCAAGCGCTCCCGCACCGAGATGCCGCAGGTAGAGGAGAACTAAGCGCTTTTCTGTCGGCGGCGCAGCTCAACTGCGGCGCCGACGCACAGCGCGATGGTCAGCGGGGTCAAGATGAATGCCGGAAGGCCCGCAATATTAATAGCGGGCAGCGCCATGCCGGCTCGAAAGTCTTCCCACGCAACAAGTACCCAGGAAGCCCATGAGGCGCCGGCAAGAAGCGCGATAATGCCGGCCGCAATAGCGCCCCCATTTGCCCGCGGATTCCCGCGCACCTTCTGGGCAATCCACCATACGCCTAAGCCCACGTGAGCCAATGTTGCGAGGGTGCTGGCGATAAGCGGCAAGAGGAAGCCTCCGCTGCCGGATACCATAACGCCTAGCATAATGAGGCAGGCTAGAAGGGCCCCGCCGTATAGCGTGAGGACCGGTTTGGTTATAGGCATGGCTTTCCTCCTTTATAGTGATAGCAACCGACCGCGAGCCTATCAGGAATTTGTAATGCGAAACAGGGCGGGCACTAAGCCTCCTCAAGGCGCGCCGGGCCGGTAGGATGTGGGCCATGCGCGTATATCTAGGAGCAGACCACGCAGGTTTTGAAACCAAGAACCTGATCGCTGAACACCTCACTAAACAGGGCCACGAAGTCATTGACTGCGGCGCCCACACCTATGATGCTGAGGACGACTACCCGGCATTTTGCATCGAAGCGGCACAACGCACCGTCAATGATCCGGGTTCCTTGGGCATTGTGCTTGGCGGATCCGGCAATGGCGAGCAGATTGCAGCCAATAAGGTCAAGGGAGCCCGCTGTGCACTGGCCTGGTCCGCCGAGACCGCCCGCCTTGCCCGCGAGCACAACAACGCCCAGCTCATCGGCATCGGCGGCCGCATGCACACCGAGCAGCAGGCACTGGAAATCGTAGACGCCTTCCTGGATCAAGAATGGTCCCGTGCGGAGCGCCACCAGCGCCGTATCGACATCTTGGCGCAGTACGAGCGCACCGGCATCGCCCCAGAGCTGCCCGAGGCCTAAGCCTTGAGAAAATAAACGCCGCGGAACAAAGTTGGTTCCGCGGCGTTTCTTTGTGTTTCGGCCAGGCATAGCTAGGGCGCTAAGACTTAGGCATCATTCATGTCATTCGGGTGCGGGCCGCCGCGTCCCTCTTCGCCTTCGTCCAAGGCGGTGATGGCAGCCATCTCCTCCTCGGTTAGTTCAAAGCCGAAGACATCAAAGTTTTCCGCAATGCGTGAGGGCGTCGCAGACTTGGGGAAGAGGATGACGCCATTTTGTAGGTGCCAACGAATGATGACTTGCGCTGGGCTGACATCGTGCGCTGCAGCGGCGTCGGTGACCTCAGGGGCATCCAGGATATCGCTCTTTCCCTGCCCCAGCGGGCCCCATGCCTCGATAGCCACGGTGTGGGCGCGGAAGGCGTCCAGCTCCCGCCAGCGCTGCAGATAAGGATGAAGCTCGACTTGGTTGACCGCAGGCTTTATATCGGTCTTGAGCTCCAGCTGTTCCAGGTGCTCCAGCTCGAAATTGGAGACGCCGATGGACTTTGTTTTGCCCTGCTTCTGCAAATCAATGAGTTGCTGCCAAGCCTCAACATAGGTGCCCTTTGCCGGTGTAGGCCAGTGGATGAGGTAAAGATCCACATACTCCAAGCCGAGCTTTTCCAAGGACTCATCGAGCGCTGCAGCAGCATCGGTCTGGCGGTCATTCCACAGCTTGGTGGTGATAAAAAGCTCCTCGCGGGGAATGCCAGACTTGGCAATAGCCCGTCCTACGCCTTCCTCATTGCCGTAGATAGCGGCGGTATCAATATGGCGATAACCCACGCGCAGGGCTTCAGCTACCAGATCTTCGGTCTGCTCCGGATCCATCTGGAACACGCCAAAGCCCAGCTGCGGGATGGTATTGCCGTCATTAAGGGTGATTTTAGGTACGCTCATGCGCCCCAGACTACCTATCTATTGCAGCGGGCCGAGAGTGATGAATTTATTCCACGTCTCCCACTCATCCTGCAGGCGGGCACGCTCATGGGGCGGGGTAGCGGTGTCGTCGATAAGCGAGGCATCAATCATGCGCACTCCATTGTCAAAGAACAACGCTGCGTGCCCCGAGGCGCCATGCCGCAGCACCGGCACCAAGTTCAATCCATCAAAGGACAGTTGTGCATTAGGGCGCACGTCGAGGCCGGCAATGGCAGCGAGCGTAGGCGCTAAGTCAATAGGGGAGACCAACTCATTATTCTCCCCGCTTTCGGCTACACCTGGCCACAACACCGACATAGGTGAATTTCCACCTAGTAGCGAGCAGACGGCGATGACGCCATTGACGTCGTTGAGTTCTTCTAGGCTGGGCTGCTCTAGCAAGCGAAAGACATCGCTACCGGCCGGCTGCGTATCCTCGCGCACCTCATAACCGACGCCCGCAAAAACCTCGCTAATGCGCGTGGTGGCTTGGCGCTGCGGATACTGCCCAGTCAGCGTGCCGCGGCGGGAATCAGCGTACGTCTCCGACGGCACCCACGTGTTATTGAAGCGTACGCCCCGCAGTGCAGTCTCAGGCGCATGGTCAAAGGTCGCAAGAGTGATATCCATAGCCATAATTCTAGGCTTGCCGAGGCGATTCAACGATTTCGTCCCCACAGATCGCCGGTCTCGTCGACGGTTGCGGTGGTTTAGATGGACGAAATCGTTGAAAGTAGCTTCCTGATGGGGCGGGGGCTAATCGAGGTCGAGGCCATCGATGCCGTGAACTGTCACGGTTTCCGAAAGTGGCGCGCGGCCTGGATTCGTTTTAAAGACCGGGCTCGATTCATCAGCTTTACCAAAGGTAATGGCGGTGACCAGCTTGTAGTCCTCGTCTACGCCGAGGAATTCACGCGCGGTTGGCGCAATCAAGGAAATCATCCCCTGTGGGATGCCGTGGTAGCCGTGTGCTTCCAAAGAAAGCAGGAAGTTTTCGGTATAGGTTCCTTGGTCAAAGGCGGCGCGAATGCGGTCACCCATCGGCGGGATAAAGAGAAGTACCGCATGGGGTGCGCCAAAGAAGCGCAAGTTTTCGCGGATGAATTCCACGCGACCTGCTTTGTCCTCGCGCTCAATGCCCAGGAGGCCGTACATTTTGGCGGCTAGCTCTTGGGAGCGCTTGGGATGGATACCCTCACCATAATCGGTGGTGAAGTCTGGGCTGAGCCCGTTCGTGTCGAATTCCTTAATAAGCGCGGCGCTTAGTTCCTTGAGCTTTTCTCCGCCCACCAAATGCACGTCCCACGGTTGGGTATTGGAGTTGGACGGTGCGGATTGAGCATCCAGCAAAACCTGCTTGATGTCTTCTACCGGCATGGGTTCTGGCAGGAACGCTCTGGGCGAATGGCGGCTGCGAATAAACTCAGAATACTTATTGGTTAAAGTCATGCGCGCCACCCTACACTTCGTCGCATGTGTTCGCTGTATACCGTGAACATCCAATGATGATGGGTGGAAAACGAAAAATCGCCCACCTAGAGGTGGGCGACAACTGGAGGGAATGACGGGAATCGAACCCGCGTCTTCAGCTTGGAAGGCTGAGGTATTAGCCACTATACGACATTCCCACAACGCGCTATCTCAACGCTGGGCCATACTTTAGCGCAACCGCGGCCAAAAAAGAAAATAGGGAACTAGGCTGGCGCCCGAGCCGTTGTTATAAGAGGAACGGACCTATCTATAGAAAGCGATGATCATAGTGGGAATTTTGCTCGTTGCGCTGGCAATTGGTGGAGGCGCCTGGTTTATTTCCTCCCGTAGCTCTCACAAACGTCGGGAAGAACGTGAGGCACAGCAATTGGCCGATGCACAGGCTGATGCACGTCGGTGGATTGAACGGCTAGGTGGCCAAGTAATGCAGATTTCTGGCACGGATTCTGCCTCCCAGCAAGCGATGGCTGATGCTTCTGAACGGTTCACTGCAGCTAACGCGGCGATTTCGCGTGCTACTACCGCCAAGCAGGCGAATTTGGCGCGTGAGTCGGCCCTGGAAGGCATGCATTATGTGAATGCCGCGCGCGAAATTATGGGCATGAACCCAGGCCCAGAACTCCCGCCGCTGGAGGGGCAGCGTGCGGCTGGCAAGGTGACGGAAGAGCGTACGGTCGAAGCGAATGGCCAAGAGATTACGGCCTCACCATATGCTTCTGCGAATACTCCCAACTACTACCCGGGTGGAATCGTGGCAGGGCGTCCGGTTCCGGCAGGTTGGTACTCCCGTCCATGGTGGGCCGATGCGCTGCAAACCGGCGTGTGGATGGTGGGCTACTCCATGATGTTTAATGCCCTATTCTCTGGCATGTCGGGCATTGGCTACTCTGCGGCTGCTGCAGAAAGCGGCGATTGGGGCGGTCCCGACGGCATTGGCGATGCTGGCGACTTTGGTGGCGACGCCGGTGATGCTGGCGACGTTGGTGGCGGCGATGATGGCGGCGGTTTCTTCGATGGTCTAACTGACGGCGACGGTGACGGATTCTTTGATGGAATGTTTGATTTCGATTTCTAGCTGAAGCACTGTCAAAATCGGCCGCTGGGCTGCGTGGATGCCTTTAAGTGGGGGTCCGTTTAGGAGATTTAAAACGGACACGGTACACTGTCTCAGGTATGCAACGCAGCCAAGGCAACTTGGTGGCCTACATACGGGGCGTGGCGCAGTTTGGTAGCGCACCTGCTTTGGGAGCAGGGGGTCGCAGGTTCAAATCCTGTCGCCCCGACGTATGGGGGTCTGGAAATGCCCTAATAAGGATTTCCGGACCCCCTTTAAGTTTATGTACGTAAAACAATGAAGCCAGGGAGATTCACTCGTGAAGACCACCGTAGACAAGCTGAGCGATACCCGCGTTAAGCTCACCGTCAACGTTCCGTTTGCGGAGCTGGACCAGGAAATCGATCAAGCTTACGCGGCAATCGCGCAGCAGGTTTCTATTCCAGGTTTCCGTAAGGGCAAGGCACCGCGCCAGCTTATTGACGCTCGCTTCGGCCGCGGCCCCATCCTGGAGCAGGTCGTCAATGACATGCTGCCTTCCCGTTACGAGCAGGCAGTCAAGGAAAACGATCTGAAGGTTATCGGCCAGCCGGACGTTGACATTTCCAAGATCGAGGACAAGGACTTTGTGGAGTTCACCGCAGAGGTTGATATCCGCCCTGAGTTCGAGATTCCGGACTTTTCCAAGATCTCCGTTACCGTCCCAGCCCTCAAGGCTGACGAAGAGGACGTCGACAAGGCTCTGGAGGAGCTGGCAGAGCGCTTCGGTGAGCTCAAGGATACCAAGCGCAAGATGAAGACCGGCGACTACGCAATCATCGACATCACCGCTGAGATTGACGGTGAGAAGATCGAGGACGCTTCCACCGAGGGCCTGTCCTACCGCATCGGTGACGATGACCTCATCAAGGGCTTGGACACCGCCCTGCGTGGTATGAAGACCGGTGAGGATAACGAGTTCACTTCCACCATCCAGTCTGGCGAGCACAAGGACGAAGAGGCCACCATCAAGGTTCACGTCCAGCAGTCCAAGGAGCGCAAGCTGCCGGCTATGGACGATGAGTTCGCTCAGATGGCTTCCGAGTTCGACACCATGGATGAACTGCGCGAATCCACCAAGACCCAGGTGGAGGAGACCAAGAAGGCTGAGCAGGCTGCCCAGATTCGCGATGAGGTCCTGAAGTCCGCGCTCTCCGAGGTCGAATTCGAACTGCCGCAGTCCGTAGTGGACGAGCAGGCTCACTCCCAACTGCACCAGATTCTGGGCCAGCTGGCTCACGATGAGAAGGCACTGGCTCAGTTGCTTGAGGCACAGGGCACTTCTCGCGAGGAGTTTGATAAGCAGACTCGTGAGCAGGCAGAAGAGTCCGTCCGCACTCAGCTGTTCCTCGACGCCGTAGCAGAAAAGGAAGAGCCGGAAGTTTCCCAACAGGAGCTTACCGACCACATCCTGTTCACCGCTCAGTCCTACGGCATGGACCCGAACCAGTTCATCCAGCAGCTGCAGTCCAACGGCCAGATCGCAAACCTCTTCTCTGACGTGCGCCGTGGCAAGGCACTGGCTGCCGCTATCTGCCGCACCACCGTCAAGGATGAAGAGGGCAATAAGGTTGACGTTGACCAGTACTTCGGTGAAATCGAAGAAGAGGACGCTGCAGAAGCTTCCGAGGAGAAGTAATCTCCCGCTTGTAACGCGCTGCTGCCACATGTGTGGTGGCGAGCGCGCATGAAACCCCGGATTCAGGTAACTCAAGGATGAGCCTGAATCCGGGGTTTGTGTCATTGTGAACGCCCTCTAGGAGTCTTTGAGTACTTCGAAGAGGGCGTGATGTGTGTTGGCTGGGGATACCGCTAGCCGTTCTTGGCTCTAAAGGCCTCGTCGGTCAACTGCAGGAAGCGCATAACGTAATCCTTGACAAAGTCTGCGGTACGTTGATTGAGATGTCCGGACTCTTCGAAAAGGGTGGGGGATTGGCCCAGAAATACTTCGGGTTGACCAGGGAGCGGCATGTCGAAGTAGGACAGAGCGAGGCGAAGGTTCTTCTGTGAACTGTAGCCGCCCATGCGGCCTACAGAGTGGCTAATGATACCTGCGGGAAGGTTCTTCCACGCCACATCTGAGTTGGGTTTAGAGCCGATGTCCACTGCGTTTTTGAGGCAGGCAGGGATAGTGCGGTTGTTCTCTGGCGTAATGAAGAGGATCCCGCTCGAGTTCTTGATGGTCTCGCGAAAGGTGGTGTACTCAGCCGGAGTGGGCTTGTCCGTGACGGCGGGGTCATCGTAGTCGAAGTCATAGAGCGGCAAGTCACGGATTTCCACGATGTTTGCCTCGTAGCCTTCAGGGATCATCGTGAGCACCTCGTGTGCAATCTTGCGTGCAAATGACTCTCGGCGCAGGCTGCCGACGATAACGCTGATACGTGGGGTGGTCATGGTAAACCTTCTTTCTTAGTTGGGTGTAGGGAGACGTGGTCAAGGGAGAAAAGGCTTGCAGCCAAAGGCCGGTGGTGGGCCGGCAGCGTGGGCGGCGGTGAGGAAGCCATCTACTTTGTCTCCTTCTTCATGGCGGAAGTACAGTTCGATGAGTCCTAGAAGCCCCCCGAGGACGGCCTCTCGTGCGGCGGATGTATTCAACAGCCGCATGGCTGCGGGTTGGTTTCCTTCGCGGATGGCTTCAAACAGCGCGATGGTCTCAAGCCAGCTTCCTTGGTCCGGTCGCGGAAAAGGTTTAGAAATCCCAGTCATCATCACTCGTTTCTTCAGCAGTACCAATGACATAGGAGGAACCAGATCCGGAGAAGAAGTCATGGTTCTCATCTGCTCCGGGGGCTAGGGCCGCGAGGATTTCTGGGTTCACTTCCGTTTCTTCGGGCGGGAAATAATCCGGGTAGCCCAAATTCATGAGTGCCTTATTGGCGTTATAGCGAACGAACACGGCTACATCATCCATGAGTCCCAAAGGCTCATATAGCTCGCCGGAATAGTCCAGCTCTAGTGCATAAAGCTCTTCGAGCAAAGAAATGGTGAAATCATGCATCTCCTTCTGCCGTAGCGGGGTCGTGGATTCCAGACCGCGCTGATATTTGTAACCCGAGTAGTAGCCGTGCACTGCCTTGTCACGCAGAATGAGGCGGATCATGTCTGCCGTATTTGTCAGGGTGGCGTGGACAGAAAAGTGCAAGGGAAGATAGAAACCCGCGTAGAGAAGCAGCGAGGAAAGCAACGTCGATGACACCTTGCGTTTGAGTGGATCCGGCCCAAAATAGTGCGCGAGAACTTTCTTGGCGCGTGCCTGGAGAAGGTCGTTATTCACCGCCCAGCGGTATGCTTCATCAATTTCCTTTGTACTGCTCAGGGTAGAAAACACTGAAGAGTATGAACGGGCATGGACTGACTGCATGAAGGCGATGTTGGTATACACGGCCTCCTCGTGTTCGGTGCGGGCATCTTGAATCTGACAGATTTCACCCACGGTGGCCTGGACAGTATCCAGGGTGGTGAGTCCCGTGAACACCCGCATGGTGAGGTTGCGTTCCTCGGGTGTCATCTTCTGCCACGCCGGGAGATCATTAGAAAGCGGGACCTTCTCTGGCAACCAAAAGTTGGCGGTTAGACGGTTCCACACTTCAAGATCCTTGTCATCGCTCACCCGGTTCCAATTGATGGCGCGGATGCGGGCTGAAGGATCATGCCGGTAGCTCGGCGGAGTAACTGAAATGCTGGTTAGTTCAGCACTATTCGATGTTGACGACATAGCTTCTTTCTTTCTGAGTGAATGGTTGTAGACAAGGGGGAGGACCGTGCTCCTACAAAGCACAGGAGACGCAGCCTTCGACCTCGGTTCCTTGGAGCGCGGATTGGCGTAAACGGATGTAGTAGAGGGTCTTGATTCCGGCTTTCCAGGCATAGATTTGTGCCTTGTTGATGTCCCGCGTGGTGGTATCAGCGGTAAAGAACAAGGTCAGGGAAAGCCCTTGGTCCACGTGTTGGGTGGCCATGGCGTAGGTGTCGATGATTTTTTCGTATCCCACTGCGTAGGAGTCATCGAAATACTCCAGGTTGTCGTTGGTCATTTCCGGCGCGGGGTAGTACACGCGCCCCAAGCGGCCTTCCTTGCGTATTTCAATTTTGGAGGCAATTGGGTGGATGGACGCGGTGGAGTCATTGATGTAGGAAATTGATCCAGTGGGTGGAACTGCCTGCAAGTAGGCGTTGTAGATGCCGTCTTGCATCACTTGATTCTTGAGCCGTAGCCAATCCTCGCGTTGAGGGATCTGCACGCCTGCTTCGTGGAAGAGCTGTTTTACGTGTTCAGTGGCTGGCGCCCAGTCTTGGTCGATGTATTTGTCAAAGTAGGCGCCAGTGGCATAGGTGGATTCTTCGAAGCCTGTGAATCGTTGACCTTTTTCAACCGCGAGTGCGTGGGATGCGCGGAGCGCATGGTAGGTCACCGTGAGGAAATAGATATTTGTAAAGTCCAGTGCCTCGGCGCAGCCATAAGGAATACGCTGTGAAGCAAGGAAGCCGTGGAGATTCATTTGGCCCAGACCAATGGCATGCATGGAAGCATTTCCGTGAGCGATGGAGGGAACAGCTTCGATATTCGTCAGGTCTGAAACCTTCGTGAGGGCACGCACTGCGGTTTCGACGGTCTCCCCGAAGTCCGGCGATTCAAAAGCCTTCGCAATGTTGAGCGAACCTAGATTGCAGGAAATATCCTGGCCAACGGTGGTGTAGTCACCCGAAGCTCCGTAGGTCGATGGCGTGTTGACCTGGAGGATTTCGCTACACAGGTTGGACATATTGATATGTCCTTTGAGGGGATTAGCGCGGTTGACCGTATCCTCAAAGAGGATGTAGGGGTATCCGGATTCAAACTGAAGCTCAGCCAGCGTGGTGAAAAACTCGCGGGCCTTAATGGTCGTGTGAGAGATTCGCGGATTGGCAACCAGCTCGTCGTAGTACTCGGTGATGGACATGTCAGACATGGCTACGCCGTACTCGCGAGCGATGTCATACGGGCTAAAAAGATGCATGTCCTTGTTCTCTTTGGCCAGACGGAAGGTTATATCTGGAATAACAACCCCCAGCGAAAGAGTCTTGATGCGGACTTTCTCATCGGCATTTTCCCGCTTGGTATCCAGGAAGCGAAGAATATCTGGATGGTGCGCATGCAGGTAGACGGCTCCAGCGCCCTGCCGGGAGCCCAATTGGTTGGCATAGCTGAAGCTATCTTCGAGAATCTTCATGACTGGGACTACGCCGGAAGCCTGGTTCTCAATCTTTTTGATCGGGGCTCCGGATTCGCGCAGATTGCTCAGCAACAGGGCCACTCCACCACCGCGCTTTGATAGTTGCAGTGCAGAGTTCACGCAGCGGCCAATGCTCTCCAAATTGTCTTCGATTCGCAGGAGGAAGCAGGAGACCATTTCGCCGCGCTGGGCTTTGCCTGCGTTGAGAAAAGTAGGGGTGGCGGGCTGGAAGCGTCCGGTCATGATGTCATCCACCAGCTTTTCTGCGAGCTCTTCGTCGCCCTGTGCAAGGTATAAAGCTGTGGTGGCGACGCGTTCTTCGTAGCCTTCTAGGAATCGGGAGCCATCAAAGGTTTTCAGTGCATATGAAGTGAAGAACTTAAATGCGCCGAGGAAGGTGCGGAACTGATGCTTAACTCGATGTGCTCTGTCGTACATGGCGCACAGAAAGGCGTCATCATAAAGCTCAAGGAAATCCCGCTCGTAGTACTCGTTATCAACCAACCATTCCAAGCGTTGCTTGGTGGAATCGAACTGATGCATGCGGGGAGCGACATGGTGCGTGACATAGTCTTGTGCTGCCTGAATGTCCTTGTCAAACTGGATTTTTCCAGAAGCGTCGAACAAGTTCAGCTGCGCGTTGAGTGCGTGGTAGCTCTTGCGCTTGCCGACACCGCCGGCATTGTCTGCTGAAGCGGTGCGGGGCGTAGCGCCAATAGTCTGTGTGGGGGTGGCATCAAGAGGCCACATTGTGTTTTCCAATCTGTGTGATGCGGATGTGTTCTTCATCTTGTGGGGGATTAATGGGGCGTCTTCGTTAGCTGCTTTTGCTGCTTCCAAAACTTCTGAAGGCCCTGCTTTACGGCGGCGATGTCCTTCTGGGTGCCGAGAAGCTCGAAGTGATACAGCTCCGGTACGTGGCACTTGGCGGAAATGATGCGTCCGGCGACGCAGTAAGCACTTCCGAAGTTGGTATTCCCTGAGGTAATAACGCCCCGGATAAAGGAGCGGTTGATTGGGTCATTGAGGAAGTCGATGACCTGTTTGGGGACTGCGCGTTTGAGCGAGCCGCCGCCGTAGGTGGGAACGATGAGTACGTACGGGTGTGAAACCTGGATCATCCCGGTTTTCTTGGGGCGCAGTGGAATGCGCACCGCGGGTCTATCTAAGCGTTCGACGAATCTTTTCGTGTTCTCTGAAACGCTGGAAAAGTACACCAAATCTGGTGAGTCTGACATGGCAATCCTGCTCATCCTGGCCTTAGCCATAAGTGGGGTAGGTGATATTCGAAAAGACTAACTACGCAATGCCGTAGTTGCAACTACGGTATAACGTAGTTTTGAAAAGGGCAGGTGAGAGCAGGATTAATGCAAAGGGGAATGTCTAAAGGTTGTGGTGTGCTACAAACACTGCGTCGGTAGCTGGGCGTCCAAGTACTACCCACTGAGTGCCGCCGGCCACCTGTATTTCGAGAGAATCTGAAAAGGGCGCTCCCTCGCGCGTGCTAAGAACAGCCCCAGTGACAATGCCGCGCTCTTCAAGGAACTTCAGTAGTTGTGGGTCGGAATCAGAAATGCGTTCCACGGTCACCTGCGATTGTGCACCGCTGTCGGTGAGGCGATGCCCACTGGGGATGGTGATCTGTCCATCAACCGTAGGGATAGGATCGCCGTGCGGATCCCTAGTGGGGTAATCAAGGAACTTATCCACACGTTCTATGAGCATGTCAGACACCGCGTGTTCGAGATTTTCGGCTTCATTATGGACTTCGTCCCAGGTGTAGCCCAATGCTTGAACCAAAAAAGACTCAAGCAATCGGTGACGGCGCACCATGACCAATGCGTACTGCCTGCCAAGTTCGGTTAACTCCACAGAGCCATAGGGCGTGTGTGACACGAGCCCTTGCTTCGCCATTTTGCGCACTGCATCGGAAACCGAGGAGAGCTTGAGTCCCAGCTGTTTCGCTATAAGCGTGGCGGTAACGGGCTCGGATGACCATTCCTTTAGCCCCCAGATAGCTTTCAAATAGTTCTGGGTACTGGTGGACAGCTCGGAAACAGACATGAGTAAATGTTAACCCAGCTTCCGTGTGCGCCTTTGGCGCTGTGGCCCAACGCTCATAGCGAACAGAGGCCAAGTTTGAGAGGAATGCCGGTAAGGTGGGGCCAGTTAAAGCATTCTTCACTTGAAGGAGAACCACTAATGTCTGAGAAGATTTCAATGAACTCGTCGTCTACGGGTATGAATCTGAGCGATAGCGTGTACGAGCGCCTGTTGCGCGAGCGCATTATCTTCCTGGGAACCCAGGTCGATGATGAGATTGCGAACAAGCTGTGCGCCCAGATCCTCCTGCTGTCCGCCGAGGACCCCACTCGCGACATTTCGCTCTACATCAACTCCCCGGGTGGCTCTGTCACTGCGGGCATGGCTATTTATGACACCATGAAGTACTCGCCGTGCGATATTGCCACGTACGGCATGGGCCTGGCTGCCTCCATGGGTCAGTTCCTGCTTTCCGGCGGCACCAAGGGCAAGCGCTACGCTCTGCCGCACGCGCGCATTATGATGCACCAGCCTTCCGCTGGTGTCGGTGGTACCGCTGCGGACATCGCCATCCAGGCTGAGCAATTTGCTCAGACCAAGCGGGAGATGGCGGAGCTCATTGCCGAGCACACCGGCCAGACCTTTGAGCAGATCACCAAGGACTCCGACCGTGACCGTTGGATGACCGCCCAACAGGCCAAGGACTACGGCATTGTTGACCACGTCATTGCGTCCGTTAACGGCCCGCTGAGCAACTAGGGAATAAGGAGAAAATCACTATGAATCAGTCCCAGATGCCAAGTTCCCGCTACGTTCTGCCGTCCTTCATTGAGCAGTCCGCACAGGGCACTAAGGAAACCAACCCGTACTCCAAGCTGTTTGAGGAGCGCATCATCTTCCTGGGCACCCAGGTCGATGACACCTCCGCTAACGACATCATGGCGCAGCTGCTGGTCCTGGAGTCCCAGGACCCAGACCGCGATATTACGATGTACATCAACTCCCCGGGCGGCTCCTTTACCGCGCTGATGGCCATCTATGACACCATGCGCTACGTCCGCCCGGACGTGCAGACCGTGTGCTTGGGCCAGGCCGCTTCGGCGGCAGCTGTGCTGCTTGCCGCCGGTGCGCCGGGCAAGCGTGCAGCTTTGCCGAACTCCCGCGTGCTCATTCACCAGCCGGCAACTCAGGGTACTCAGGGTCAGGTTTCTGATCTAGAGATCCAGGCCGCCGAGATTGAGCGCATGCGCAAGCTGATGGAAACCACCCTGTCTGAGCACACCGGTCGTACCGCTGAGCAGATCCGCATTGATACGGATCGCGATAAGATTCTGACCGCTCAGGAAGCCGTTGAATACGGCATCATCGATACGGTCTTTGATTACCGCAAGCTCAACGCTTAATTTGGAATAACTCATTCTAGGTAGCCCCTGCCGCTCAACCGAGTTCCGGTTGTGAGGCAGGGGCTTTCAGCATTGTGGGGCAGGGAAGGGGCAATGCCCGGTAATTCTTGCTGCACCCGAATGGGGTAAGTCTCTCTCGCAATATCTGCAGGTCGTTAGGTTTATTTCTATCGTGCGACACTAAACTTATAATGGTCGATTTGTGATTTAGACCTCTAAGTGGTCATATATTTTTATGGAGAAACACACATCCGACGCGGCGGCTCAGGCCGCTGCGCCCACGCCGCAGAGCGGCGAACGCACATTCTTTGGGCACCCTTGGGGATTGGCCAACCTCTTCGGCGTGGAAATGTGGGAGCGCTTTAGCTTCTATGGCATGCAAGCCCTTGTCTTGCTGTACATGTATTACGCCACTACCGATGGTGGCCTTGGCCTGGACCGAGCGGACGCGACGTCTATCGTGGGTGCCTACGGCGGCTTGGTCTACATGGCCTGCTTGTTGGCTTCTCTTGTTGCTGACCGTGTCTTAGGCGCAGAACGCACACTGTTTTACTCGGCTAGCATGGTGATGCTTGGCCACATTGCTTTGGCGTTTATTCCCGCAATAACTGGTTTGGCCATTGGCCTCGTTCTTATCGCCATCGGCTCCGGCGGTGTTAAGACCACCGCGCAGGTTGTGCTTGGTGCCATGTACAGTCGCGATGATCCGCGCCGCGATGGTGGCTTCTCCATCTTCTATATGGGCGTTAATATCGGCGCTCTCGTTGGTCCACTGCTCACCACTGCCCTGTGGGGCTGGCAGGGTTTCCACTGGGGCTTTGGTATCGCAGCAATCGGCATGGCGCTCGGCCTGATTCAATATTCGCTCATGCGCAAGACCACTATCAAAGACGCGGGGCATGAGGTTCCAAACCCAGCGAGCTTCAAGCAATTGCTTATGGGTGTGTTGGCAGTAGCGGCCATCATTGTGGTTATGGTTGTAGCACTGGCAACCGGCGCTATTCAGGTTGATTGGCTTTCCAATATTGTTACCGCGGTGGCACTTCTGGCTGCAGTTTATCTGTGGGTTCAGATGTATACCTCGAAGTTGGTGACTCGCGAAGAAAAGAACCGCCTGCTGGGCTTTATCCCGATGTTCATTTCCGGTGTTTTGTTCTTCGGCATCTTCCAGCAGCAGTTCACCGTGATGACGATTTATTCGGATGTGCGCTTGGACCGCCACGTATTTGGTTGGGAAATCCCTCCATCGCTCGTCCAGTCCATTAATCCAATCTTCATTGTTATTTTCTCCGCGGTCTTTGCAACGATGTGGACGAAGCTAGGGGATAGGCAGTGGTCCACCCCGGTAAAGTTTGGCGCTGCTAATATCGTCATCGGCATTTCCTTGTTCTTCTTCCTTCCTTTCTCGGGTGCGGAAGCGAACTCCACCCCGATGTATGTCATCATTTTCATTCTCTTCCTTTTTACCATGGCGGAGCTCCTCCTTTCGCCGGTGGGCAATTCTCTAGCTACCAAGGTGGCGCCAGAGGCATTCCCATCCCGCATGATGGCGGTATGGATGATGGCAGTGGCAATGGGCACATCCCTGGCTGGTTCTTTGGCTAGTTTCTACAACCCAGATGATGCAGGCGCGGAGAATACCTTCTTTATCTCCCTTGGCGTTGTATCTATCGTGTTGGGCGGCATCTTGCTTGTCCTCAGCCGCTGGGTAGTAAAGAAGTTCTCTAGCTTCCGCTAAAGGGTGTTAAAAGAGCCCGAAATGGGAGGTGTGTCGATTCAACTGCGACATCCCTCCCTTAGTGGTTTTTATCACTCAAGCTAAGCGGTGGGGGTAAAAGAATATAAGTATTCTAAGCAGGGCATTTCTAAGCCGGTGGAAACCCCAAAAGGCACGGTTCTATGCTGCGGTAGGTTAACTAAAGGTTAACCAAAGAAAACGTTAAAGAAAAGCAATTGTCTATGGTTCGGGGCTGGAGTATTCTGCATTTCGTCCGCGACGCGTGAAGGCGCCGTAGATACGTACCGTGTTCATCTTTTTCTTTCCAAGGGGCCAACGCTGTGACAGCGACTCTGATCATCCTCGGCATTGTGGTGGTTACCGCCCTTGCCTTTGACTTTACGAACGGATTTCATGACACTGCCAACGCGATGGCTACGTCCATTGCCACCGGTGCTTTGAAGCCATTTACTGCGGTGGCAATCTCCGCAGTCCTTAACATGGTTGGTGCCTTCCTTTCGGTCAATGTTGCTGCGACCGTAGCGAAAGGCATTGTTAACCTCGATTCATATGATTTGTCCGGCGCCGCAGCAGACACTGACGGCCAGGCGCTGCTGATGGTGGTCTTTACTGGCCTTATCGGCGGCATTATTTGGAACCTTTTTACTTGGTTGCTGGGCATGCCATCGAGTTCTTCCCACGCGCTGTTTGGCGGCCTTATTGGTGCCGCCTTCGCCGCCATGGGTACGGCTGGCGTTGAGTGGTCTTCTATCGCTGGCAAGATCGTTATCCCGGCCGTTGCCTCGCCGATTATTGCGGCCCTAGTTTCCGCGTGTGCCACCTTCCTTATCTACTGGGTTACCAACACCATTCCGAATAAGGCTAAGAACGAGCACTTCCGCCATGGCCAGATTGTCACCGCTTGCTTGGTGTCGCTGGCACACGGTGCTGGCGATGCGCAGAAGACCATGGGCGTTATCTTCCTGGCGCTGGTTGCTTCCGGGCATGCGGTTGCTGACTCCCGCATCCCTACCTGGGTTATCGTCTGCTGTGCCGTAGCAATCGCAGCCGGCACCATGTCCGGTGGCTGGCGCGTTATCCGCACCCTGGGTAAGGGACTGGTGGAGATTGAGTCCCCGCAGGGTATGGCCGCTGAAGCTACCTCCGCGGCAATCATTTTGACCTCCGCTACCGGTGGTATGGCGCTGTCCACCACTCACGTGTCCACCGGTTCCATCTTGGGTACCGGCCTGGGACGTCGCGGTGCCGAGGTTCGCTGGGGTGTTGCGATGCGTATGGTTTCCGCGTGGCTTATCACCCTGCCCTGCGCTGCGTTTGTTGGCTTTGCTACGTGGTGGTTGGCACACGGTGTCTCCTCCTTTACTAACGTGGCAACTGGCGCCATCGTTGACTTTGTCTTGCTGCTGGCCATGGCCGGACTTATCGTCATCCGCTCCCGCATGAACCCAGTGGATGCCTCCAACGTGAACAACGATTGGGATCCAAACTCCGAGTCCGTGGATTCCTCCATGGGAGCTGAGTCCAACCGTCAGGAGCCGGTTGCTGCCGGCGCCGCCCCAGTTGCTGCAACCCAGGCGGAGGACACCTCCGCGCCGTCTACTGCTCAAGAGGAGCGCTAAACCATGACTGCTGCAGAAATCTTCCAGTCTCTTCTCCATGTTGCCGGCCTGGCATTGGTATTTGGCGCTGGCATTCCGCTCCTTTTCTCCCTGGGTATGCGTTGTATGACCGGTGACCCCATTCGTGATGACAACGGTGTTGTCGTAGGGGATACTCCGGCAAGCACTCAGATGAAGGTGCTTGGTTGGACCGTTTACGCAGTGCTAGCCGTAGTTATCCTCGTGGCCATCATGTGGATTGCTCGCGATACGCTGGACCATTACTTCGGCTTCGCGCCGTTCGGTGACCTCTAAGTTATTCCTCCCTTCCTGAGGGGGAAGTCAACCTTCCAAGTGATGCGTGGCACATTCTCCGAAAGTTAACAAAAGGTTAACTTTAAGCGACCTATGGGTTGCCTAACGGGGCTGTGTCACGTATATTCTTCTGTATCAGACAGAGAGAAAGCCACATGGAGGTGTGAGAAATGAACAAGATGCGTTCTTTGATGGACGGCATTGCTGATGCGTTCAAGGGCTCCACCACTGGTACCGGCCTGGACACCATTTCGGAAGCTCCGGTCCGTGCTTTGGTGGCAGAAACCCTGCTTGACGCTGATAAGACTCCTGCTACGACTAAAGACGTAGCAGAAGCGCTAGAAGCCGTCACCGGTCATGCACCGGATGAAGTTGAGATGCTCGACGCAGAACTCTTCCTGCTCGACTTCGACTGGCTGCAGTAAGCAGCTACTGAATGAAATCCCCACGAGGCCCCTTGCCGCATACTGTGCAGCAAGGGGCCTCGTGCTTTGCCGGACTCGGTGGACTTCGGTAAGCGCGGCTAATCGCGCGGCGGCAAGATGGCCTCCGGGGTTTCGGGCAGGAGTTGGCCGCCATCAATAATTAGGGTCTGGCCGGTAATAAAGCCTGCCTCTTCTGAGGCAAGGAAAGCCGCCGCATTGCCGATATCGCGTGGAGTGCCGAGACGATGCAATGGCACCGATCGCGTCATCTGATCGAGATACTCTTGGCCTTGGGCCTTGAGACCGTCAGTGAGGATATTGCCGGGAAGAACACTGTTGATGGTGATGCCATCGCGAGCGACTTCGAGCGCAGCTGAGCGCATAAATCCTTGTTGGGCGGATTTGAGGCGCCGTAGTGGGCCCAGCCAGGAAAGCCCGTGTGCGAGCCGGTGATGGACGTGGTAATTACGATGCGTCCATAGCGGCGTTCCTGGAGTTAGGGGAGTGCTTCCTGGACCACCTTAAAGGTGCCGTGGGTATTGATGGCAAACATGGCCTCCCACTGCTCATCGGTCATTTCTGCTAATGGGCAATTGGGAAAGACGCCGGCATTGGAACAGACGATGTCGAACCCGCCATGCGTGGCAACAACATGGCGGTACATTTCCTGTACAGAAGTACGGTCGGTGACATCCACATGAATCGCACTGGCACCTAGCTCTTTTGCGGTAGCGGTGGCGTGCTCTAGATTGACATCGGCAATGATGACAGAGGCGCCGGCCTCGCTAAGTGAAGCGGCAATGCCGCGGCCAATGCCGGAAGCACCGCCGGTGACAACGGCTACGTGGTCTGTGAGATAGAACATAATTCTCCTGTTCCTAACGGGGCGGAATGAAGGTCGTTTCACCTTTTAGCTTAGGTCGCAGGAGCAAGGAAAGTCGGGGAAATTCGCCACGCGGAAGGGAATGAATGAAGGGCCTGTCGGGTTGATTTACTAAGGTAGAAATAGATGAAGATTAAGCCGCTCGGAAGGGTAGAATCATCCTTCCATTTGTGGATAGCGGTACGAAAAGCGAGTGTGAAAGAACTTAATGGCACGTATGCAAGAAAGCGCTGACCTGCTCAAGTGCTCCTTTTGTGGCAAGAGTCAGAAACAGGTGAAAAAACTCATCGCCGGCGGCGGTGTCTACATCTGTGACGAGTGCATCGAGCTATGCAATGAAATCATCGAAGAGGAACTGGGCCAAGAACAGGCGCAGGAATCCTCCGACGCGGAGGTGCGCCTGCCTCGGCCCTCGCAGATTTCTGCCTTCCTGGATAAATACGTCATTGGCCAAGACAAAGCCAAGCGCGTGCTATCTGTGGCGGTCTACAACCACTACAAGCGCATCAAGGCGGAAGAGTCTGCCGCGTTGGAAGCACGGCGCAAAAAGGCCGAGGGCGATGAGGTGGAGATCTCTAAGTCCAATATCTTGATGTTGGGACCTACTGGTTCCGGAAAGACCTACTTGGCACAGACCTTGGCCCGGCTTCTCGACGTCCCCTTTGCCATCGCCGATGCCACTAGCCTCACCGAGGCCGGCTACGTGGGTGAAGACGTGGAAAATATCCTGTTAAAGCTGCTGCAAGCCGCAGACTTTGATGTGGAGCGTGCCCAGCGCGGCATCATTTACGTCGACGAAGTGGACAAGATTTCCCGCAAGTCCGAGAATCCGTCCATCACCCGCGATGTCTCCGGTGAGGGTGTTCAGCAGGCCTTGCTGAAGATCCTGGAAGGTACCGTGGCGGCCATTCCACCGCAGGGTGGGCGCAAGCACCCGAATCAGGAGTTCATCCAGCTAGACACCTCGAATATCTTGTTCATCGTTGCCGGCGCATTCGCTGGGCTCGACCAGGTTATTGCGGATCGAGTGGGCAAAAAGGGCGTGGGCTTTGGCGCCAACTTGGATACCAAGGATGAGCGCGAAAAGGTCGACCTCTTTTCCCAGGTACGCCCTGAGGACCTTGTGAAGTTTGGCCTGATTCCAGAATTCATCGGGCGCCTGCCCGTCGTGGCCACGGTGGATAACTTGGACCGTGAATCCTTGGTCAAAGTGCTTACCGAGCCAAAGAACTCCTTGGTCAAGCAGTACAGTCGCCTATTTGAGATGGATGACTGCGAATTGGAATTCGAGCCGGCGGCGTTGGATGCCATCGCAGAGCTTGCCTTGGAGCGTAAGACAGGTGCACGTGGCCTGCGCGCCATCATGGAAGAGCTGCTGGTGCCAGTTATGTATGATCTGCCGGACCGCGAGGATATCGCCGCGGTACATATCACCCCAGAGTGCGTGACAGAGGGCGCGGAGCCGCAGTTTAGCTATAAGGACGAGGCGAAGGAATCTGCCTAAGCGCCTGCCGGCGCGACTACTCCTCGCTGTAAATATCCTGTGGTGAGGCCTCGTCTCCCTCTTTCGTATCGAACGAGGATGAGGTGAGGTAGGACTCGTGGCCCGAGTCCGGAATATTGGCGGTCAAAAACGCCAGCACAGCATCGACGGTAAGCCTATGCATACCATCGATATTTTCTTGGGTATTGAAGTTCACGCCCAGCATGTTTTCCACCATCACCTGGTTGGTTACGCGGTAGACGGTCAACGAGGAAATCAGGGTGAAAATGTCATTGGCGGAAATACCTGGGCGGAAAGCACCGGCGTCTTGGCCCAAGAGCAGCAGGCGGTCGAGGTGGAGGGCGACTCCGGCGACGTCGGCAATAGCTTGCTGAGCTGGATCCACAATCTGCTGATTGCTCTCCCATACCAGCATGCGAATAGCATCCGGGTTGGCCACGCGTTCGCGGAAGAGCCAATCCACCAACTTGCGCACGCCCTCGACCGGAACCGCGGTATCGATTTCCAGAGCGTCCTGCGGCGGATTAAGGCGCTGCGCGGCCGTGCTGAGTGCACGTAGGTACAAGCCCTTTTTATCGCCAAAGTGGTAGTGGATCATGCGCTTGGACATGCCCGATTCTTGGGCGATGGTCTCCAGCTTGGTTTCTGCGAAACCACTGCGGGAAAAGTGCTTGATCGCTACGTCCACCACGGAGTCAATGCTGACGGATTCCGCGTGGGCAGCGTGAGGAGAATCCGCCTGGCCTGCATCCTGCAGTGCATCAGTATTCTCAGTGCTCATGGCGTAAGTCCTTAATCCTTGCGGCGCAGCGGTGGCGCGGTCAACTGATATCTAATAGTGCGGGAGTAGATAGGCCCCATGCAATCTGTGTGCGTGGCGTGGGGGAGAGCCCCGCTTTTCCTTTTCCCATCATGCCCGATTAGACACCCGTTGCGGGAGCTTCTTACCCATTGGGGGCGTTAATTTGGAGGTAAATGGGGGTAATTTAGCGCAACCTCAGCGAATATCCCCTCCAAAAGAGGGGGCCAGATTCACAGCGCGAGAGGCGGCGGTGGGGCTAAGCTCGGGGATGGGTACATTCCGTGGCGGTGCGAGCAGCCTGGCTCGCGTGTGCCGCCCTTGACGCAGCCATTGAGGAGGCTTTTAACCATGACTCAGCCCGTCAAAATCACTGTCACCGGTGCCGCTGGCAATATCGCTTATTCGCTGCTGTGGCGCATCGCTGCCGGCGATGTTTATGGCAAGGACACCCCGGTAGATCTGGCGCTGCTGGAAATCCCCGCCGCGGTGGGCAAGGCTCAGGGCGTGGCCATGGAGCTCAATGACTCCGCCCTGCCGTTGGTCAACTCGATTACGGTAACTGATGACCTAAAGGAGGCCTTTGAAAACACCTCTGCTGCCTTCCTCGTAGGCGCGCGCCCGCGCAGCAAGGGTATGGAGCGTGCGGATCTGCTGGAAGCCAATGGTGCCATCTTCACCAAGCAAGGCAAGGCCATCAATGACTATGCCGCGCGCGATGTCCGCGTGCTTGTGGTGGGCAACCCAGCAAATACCAATGCTCTCATCGCTGCGAAAAATGCCCCGGATGTGGACGATTCTCAGTTCAATGCTCTGATGCGCTTGGATCACAACCGCACCTTGAGCCAGCTAGCGCTGAAAAGCAGCAAGTCCACCAATGATTTCACCAAGGTGGCAGTCTGGGGCAATCACTCTGCAAGCCAGTTCCCGGACATCACCTTTTCCAATGCCGAGGTGGACCAGGATTGGTACCGCGAAGAGATGATCCCCAAGGTAGCGAAGCGCGGTGCCGAGATTATTGAGGTGCGTGGCAGCTCCTCGGCCGCATCGGCGGCGTCGGCAGCTGTGGACCACATGCATGACTGGATTCATGGCACTGAGGATTGGCGCACCGCGGCGGTGCCCTCGGACGGTTCCTACGGCGTCGACAAGGGCCTTATCTGTGGATTCCCCACCATCTGCCGTGATGGAAAGTGGGAAATCGTGCAGGGCCTGGAGCTCAGCGAGTTCCAAAAGGAGCGCATTGCAGCGTCTGTGGCTGAGCTGCGTGAGGAGCGCGAAGCCGTAGCAGACCTGCTCTAAAACCCACTCGGTGCGCACCACATGCTCGGTGCGCACCCTGCCTAGATGAGCCGGTTGACGTGCAAGGTAGAATCGGCCAGGTGACTGAGCAAAATAATGAGCAATTAGTTGGTACCAACCGCGCTGATGCGCTGCCTAAGTCTTGGGAGCCGCAGGCCGTAGAAAAGGACCTCTATGAGGGCTGGGTAGAAAAGGGCTACTTCACCCCGGATGCACATTCGGAGGCCGAGCCTTACTCGATCGTGCTGCCGCCGCCGAATGTGACCGGTCAGCTGCATATGGGCCACGCTTTGGACCACACGCTGATTGATTCCATTATCCGACGCAAGCGTATGCAGGGCTATGCCACGCTATGGTTGCCAGGCGCCGATCACGCCGGCATTGCTACCCAGACCAAGGTCGAGGCCAAGCTCAAGGAAACCGAGGGCAAAAAGCGCTGGGACTACGAGCGCGAAGAGTTCATTGACAAGGTCTGGGAGTGGAAAGAACAGTACGGTGGCACCATCCAGAACCAGATGCGTGCCATTGGTGACTCCGTAGATTGGTCTCGCGAGCGTTTCACCTTGGACGATGGCCTCTCGCGCGCTGTGCAGACCATTTTTAAGAACCTTTATGATGAGGGCATGATTTACCAGGCTAACCGTCTGGTCAACTGGTCGCCGGTGCTGGAGACCGCCGTCTCTGATATCGAGGTTGTCTACAAGGACGTCGAGGGCGAGCTGGTTTCCATTCGCTATGGCTCGCTTAATGATGATGAACCGCACCTCATCGTGGCCACCACCCGTGTAGAGACCATGCTGGGTGACGTTGCCATTGCCGTTCACCCAGACGATGAGCGCTATGCTGATCTTGTGGGCAAGGAGCTGCCGCACCCATTCCGCGATGACCTCAAGCTCAAGATCATCGCTGACGATTACGTCGATATGGAGTTTGGTACCGGCGCGGTGAAAATCACCCCGGCACACGATCCGAATGACTACGCGATGGGCACCCGCCACAACTTGGACATGCCTACCGTCATGGATACCACTGGCCACATTGCCAATACTGGCACCCGCTTCGACGGCCTGACCCGCGAAGAAGCCCGTGTGGAAATCCGCGAGGCGCTGCGTGAGCAGGGCCGTATTGTCAAGGAAATCCGTCCTTATGTTCACTCCGTGGGACACTCCGAGCGCTCTGGGGAACCCATCGAGCCGCGCCTGTCCCTGCAGTGGTTCGTAGACGTATCAAAGATGGCCAAGGACTCTGGTGCTGCTGTGCGCGAGGGAGATACCACCTTACATCCGCAGTCGCTGGAGCCGCGCTACTTTGAGTGGGTCGATGATATGCACGATTGGTGCATCTCTCGGCAGCTGTGGTGGGGTCACCGCATTCCTATTTGGTACGGGCCGGAAGGCGAAGATGGCCAGCGAGACATCGTCTGCGTCGGCCCCGATGAAGAGCCCCCAGCAGGCTACGAGCAGGATCCTGATGTGCTGGATACGTGGTTCTCCTCCGCGCTGTGGCCATTTTCCACCCTCGGCTGGCCGGAAAAGACCCCGGATCTGGAGAAGTTCTATCCTACCAACGTGCTGGTCACCGCCTATGACATTTTGTTCTTCTGGGTAGCCCGCATGATGATGTTCGGTACTTTCGCTGGCGCTCATACCCCAGAGCTTTTGGGGGAGGGCACCGATGGTCGACCGCAGGTTCCATTTAAGGATCTTTACCTGCACGGCTTGGTTCGCGATGAGCAGGGCCGCAAGATGTCTAAGTCTTTGGGCAACGGCATTGACCCGATGGATTGGGTGCGTGACTACGGCGCAGACGCCCTGCGCTTTACCCTTGCTCGCGGTGCCAACCCGGGTGTGGACCTGCCTTTGGGCTCTGATGCTGCAGCGGCCGCCCGTAACTTCGCCACCAAGCTTTTCAACGCCACCAAGTTTGCCCTCATGAATGGCGCCGGCGTAGCAACGTTGCCCAACCGCGACGAGCTTAGCGACGCCGACCGGTGGATCCTCGACCGCGCCGAAGAGGTCCGCGCCAAGGTGGATGCATACCTGGATGATTACCAGTTCGCTAAGGCAAACGAGCTGCTCTACCACTTCACTTGGGACGAGCTGTGTGACTGGTACCTGGAGATTGCAAAGACCCAGATCCCGCGGGATGGTGTCAGTGAACAGGGCCGCAATACCCAGATTGTCCTGGGACGCGTCCTAGACGTTGTCCTGCGCCTGCTGCACCCAACCATGCCTTTCGTGACCGAGGTGCTTTGGAAGGCTTTGACCGGCGGCGAGTCTATCGTCGTGGCACCGTGGCCCACCGTTGCCGATACCAATGGTGGCGCTACCAAGGATGAGGTGGCCGCCCGTCGCATTGCAGACGCGGATAAGCTCATTACCGAGCTGCGCCGCTTCCGCTCTGACCAGGGTGTCAAGCCTTCTCAGAAGGTCCCGGGCCGCCTCGACTTTGCCGCTGCTGACTTGTCGAACCAGGAAGAGCTGGTGCGCAACCTGGCTAATACCACCGCTCCGGCCGAAGACTTCGATCCTTCCGCCTCCATTGAGGTACGCCTTTCCCAGGCCACCGTGGAAGTCACCCTAGATACCCACGGCGCTGTAGACGTGGAGGCTGAGCGCAAGCGCCTAGAGAAGGACTTGGCCAAAGCCAATAAGGAATTGGAGCAAACCGGCAAGAAGCTTGGCAATGAGAACTTCCTGTCCAAGGCGCCGGAAGAAGTGGTTAATAAAATTAAGCAGCGCCAGCAGATCGCTCGCGAAGAGGTTGAACGCATTACCAGCCGTTTGGAAGGCCTGAAGTAGTGGCGGAAAAGGACAAGGGCACAGAGGATTTTGAGATCGTCGATGCCCTCAAAGAAGGAACCGACGGCGGTCCGGTGGAAATCACCGAGTCCGGCCTGACGCTCAATCTGGGCATGGGCGGCGAGGATGAGTACAACGAGGCCGCCCCACAGGAGGTTTCCGCCGCGGAGCTACGCGCCCTCGCGGAGGTTGAAGAAGAACTCAATGAGCGGTGGCCCGAAACCAAGATTGAGCCTTCCCTCGATCGCATCGAGCTGCTTATGGATCTGCTCGGTCACCCGGAGCGTTCTTTTGATGTCATCCACATCGCTGGCACCAATGGTAAGTCCTCTACCGCACGCATGGTTGATTCGCTCCTGCGTGCCTTCCACCGCCGAGTGGGCTTGGTAACTAGCCCACACCTGCAGCGCGTTACTGAGCGCATCGGCATCGATGGCCAGCCCATTCACCCGCGCGATTATGTGCGTATTTGGCACGAGATCAAGCCGTTTGTGGAAATGGTCGATGCCCAATCGGACGTGCCTATGTCTAAGTTCGAGGTCCTTGTCGGCCTGTCCTATACTGCGTTTGCCGACGCCCCCGTAGATGTCGCTGTCGTCGAAGTCGGACTCGGCGGACGTTGGGACGCCACCAATGTGGTCACTGCAGACGTCTCCGTCATCACCCCAGTGGGCATGGACCATACGGATTATTTGGGCGATACGATCACCGAAATCGCAGGTGAAAAAGCTGGCATTATTAAGCCGCGCGAGGATGCCGATGATCCGTTGACCCCGAATGAAAATATTGTGGTTATCGCGGAGCAGGACCCAGAAGCCATGCGCGTCATCTTGCAGCAGGCCGTCGATGTCGAGGCGGGCGTGGCCCGCTCCGGTTCCGAATTTGCGGCCCTCGAATCCCGCATTGCCGTTGGCGGCCAGCAGGTGAATATCCAAGGCCTCGGCGGCCTGTATGAGGACATTTTCCTTCCCCTCCATGGCGAGCACCAAGCCAAGAATGCTGCCGTGGCCCTTGCAGCGGTGGAGGCCTTCTTTGGGGCTTCGGCCGGCCACCCATTGGACGTTGCTACCGTGCGCAATGGCTTCGCCCAGGCGATTTCGCCCGGCCGCCTCGAGCGCGTACGTACCTCCCCCACGACGTTTATTGATGCCGCGCATAACCCCCACGGTGCCAAGGCTTTAGGCGCAGCGTTGGACCGCGATTTCGACTTCGCCCGCCTCATCGGTGTGTTGTCCATCTTTGCGGATAAGGACGCAACTGGCATTCTCACCGCGTTGGAGCCGTATCTGACCGAGGTAGTCATTACCCAAAACTCCTCGCCGCGGGCTCTCGACGCTTATGAATTGGCCGAGACTGCTCGCGATATTTACGGCGAGGAACGCGTCCACGTTGCCGAGGATCTTCCCGGCGCTTATGCCCAAGCCGTTGAACTTGCTGAAGACGCGGAGGTGCAATCCGGCTCCGGCATTATCATTACCGGCTCGGTCGTCACTGCCGGTGACGCCCGCGCGATGTTTGGAAAGGAACCTGCATGAGCCGCGACAATCACCACCCAGGCGGAGAGCGCCAACCCCGCCCGCCCCGCAGCAGCCGTGCCCGCGGCCGCGAGGAACATATCCCTGAAAGCGAGATCGGACCCCTAGGCATGGGCCAAGCCCCAGTCAAGGACCCACTTAAAAGCTTCAACGGGATGGTCATTGCCAGCTCCCTGACCATGGAGGCGCTCGCCCTATCCTTCGCACTGCCGATGCTGTACAAGCTGTATGACGGCACCCTGTGGACGCCTTTTAACTATTGCTTTGTCCTTGCCGCCATTGTCTTTCACCTAGTGATGATCGCGTTCATGAATAAGAAGTGGGCGCTAACCGTCATCGTGTGGGTGCAGCTGCTGTGCGTCATCTTGGGCTTTATGGTCCACTGGGCCGTAGCCGCCATCTTCATCATCTTCGGCTTGGAGTGGCTCCTGGCCGTTTACCTGCGCAGTAACCTCATCGCCCGCATGAAGCGTGGCTACCTCACCACGCAGCACCTCAACGAGAAATAGCACGGTAGCCTTGACGGCCTTCGGCGAGTGGCCAAGACGCGATAGACTGGCGGCCATGCGCACTCTCTATCTCGTCCTTGCCGCACTCGCTTGTGTTGCCGCGGTGGTAGCCCGTGCCGCTACGGGAACGCCGTGGCTACCGCTAGTCGCCCTCATTATTGGCGGCGTTTTTCTGGTTTTGGCCCTGCGGAGCAACTTCGAACCGGCCAAAGAAGCCACCTTCGAGGATTTGGATAAGGAACAGCGAGCGGAGCTGCAACGCCTGTTGGCTAATGGACAGTTTGGCGCCGCAGTAGGCCAGGTACGCCTGTGGTTCAGGGGGACTTCGCAGGGGCGCGCCGAAGAGATAGTTAAACAACTCACATAGCCCTGGACCCCACACTTTTACCCCAAAGGAATACCCCAGCGCGCGACGCAGTCGGGTGGTTTCGGTACAGTGTGGGGCATGACTGAACGTACACTGATTCTCATCAAGCCGGACGGCGTAAAGAACGGCCACGTAGGCGAAATCATCTCCCGAATCGAGCGCAAGGGCCTGAAGCTGGCCGAACTCGATCTGCGCGTTGCTGACCGCGAGACCGCGGAGAAGCACTACGAGGAGCACAAGGATAAGCCATTCTTCGGTGACCTCGTCGAGTTCATCACCTCCGCACCGCTTATCGCTGGTGTTGTCGAGGGCGAGCGTGCCATCGAGGCATGGCGTCAGCTGGCCGGTGGCACCGACCCAGTTTCCAAGGCCACCCCGGGCACCATCCGCGGCGACTTCGCTCTGACCGTTGGCGAGAACATCGTGCACGGCTCTGACTCCCCAGAGTCCGCAGAGCGCGAAATCGCTATCTGGTTCCCGAACCTTTAAAGCCTTTATAGCGTTTCGTACGCACTTAAGCCCGAACCACCGGCTCGGGCTTTATTCATAGCGTCACCTGGTCCCTCGTTATATGGGCAGCGAGCAGGAGCACAACACGCCTACACTGGTGCGGCTAAGAACTATTTTCAACAAGACGTAGGGAGGCGCATATGCGCGGCTACGCGGTCGTAGACATTGAGACCACCGGATTTTCCTATAAGCACGGGCACCGCATCGTTGAAATTGGCGTCGTGGAGCTATCGCCGGAAGGAGCAGTGCAGGATTCCTGGGAAACGCTCATTAACCCGCAACGCCATATCGCGGCCACGGAAATTCATGGCATTTCCGCCTCTGATGTTCTAGGCGCGCCCACCTTTGCGCAAGTAGCGGACAAGCTGGCTAATTCTCTCGAAGACCGCATATTCGTTGCTCACAATGCGGGATTCGATCGGACCTTTATTCAGTCCGAGCTGCTGGCTTGTCGCGCCTGTTCTGAAGAGGCGTTGCCGGCGATCGATACGGCCGTATTGGCACGCAGGTATCTTGGTCTTCCCAAGGTGAAGCTGGGGGATTGCTGCGCCCATCTGGGAATTCATAATGAGTTGGCACACTCCGCATTGGCGGATGCGATGGCCACGGCGCAACTATTCCAGCATTTCCTGGCCAATACCCCGGCAGCCCAAGAGAACTATATGAGTGAGCGCTTGGCTGAGCAACAGCTGTATCGCAGCCTGGCACCCCACCCGGGTTGGGTGGAGCCGGCACTTCTCAGCCGCGCAGCTGCGGAATCCGCCAAGCAAGCGGCACAGTACGGCGGCTGGTTCGCCGGGCTCGTCGCACAACGTGAGACGCCATCGAATACGGCTGCGGAAGACTATTTCAAGCTTCTCGATGCCGCCTTGCTCGACCGCCGCCTCTCCGCCACCGAGCAAACCCAATTGCTGGCCTTTGCTCAAGCACATGGGCTCGATGAACATGGTCTGCGCGAGCTGCATGAAGCCTATATCACGCTGCTGATTGAAGAAGCCTGGGCTGATGGTGTTGTCACGGCTGAGGAACGCGACATCCTGGCTTCTGTCGGCCGCGCCTTGGGCATCCCGGCTTCTGATATCGAGGCTGCCGTAGACCCCGACACCGCTCCACAGGCAGAAGGTCGGCATGGTGCCCCTAGTGAAGAGGCGCCGCAAGGTTCTGAAAAGGCCGGCAGTATTGGCGGACTCGCCAGCATGGGCGGCATTGTGGTGAGCGCTGGCGAGCGAGTAACCATTACCGGAGCTAAGGCCTACTCGACTGCGGAATGGGAAGAGTATTTTGCCGCGCACGGCGTGGAGATTGGCGGCCTAGCCAAAAAGACCAAGGTGCTCATCGCCGGTGACCCGGACTCGCAATCGGGCAAAGCCAAGAAAGCGAAGCAGTATGGCATTCCCATCGTTGCGGAAGACGTCGCCCGTGAGGTCATTCACTTCGCAGACTAGGACTGGAGCTCTCCTAATCGAAGGAGAGTAATTGGCGCAGCGTGCTGAAGGCTTCCCTTTGTACTCGATGGGTAACGGTCCGGCCCGATTGCTGCTTGATTAAAAGGCCGGATTCCCTCAACTTGCCGAGGTGATGGGATACCGTCGGCTGGCTAAGGCCGGAAAGCACGGTCAACTCCGTCACACTCATCGGGCCGCAGCCCTCATCGCACAAAATGGATAATAGGCGCAGGCGGGCTGGGTCAGCAAGGACTTTAAATTGCTGGGAAAAGCGCAAGGAATCGCTCTGGCTGAGCGGGCCACTGCTCAGGGAGCAGCACTGCCCGTCGGGGGTGTTATCAGCATTGCTAGGGGAGGAGTCCATGCACACAGTATAAGGAGGCTGCTTCCTACTCCGTTATATTGACGAGTATCAATATGGGTGATTAAAGTACTGCCTTGAAATGTGAATTCCTCATCGCGCAAGGAGAGCTATGGCCATTCCGCAACGCCCAAAATTGTCATTTCTCGATAGATTCCTGCCCGTCTGGATCATCATGGCCATGGCTGTGGGGCTATTGATCGGACACTTCCTGCCAGGTATTGGAGAAGCACTATCTGCCCTAGAGGTTGGCGGTATTTCTCTTCCGATAGCACTAGGACTGCTAGTTATGATGTATCCGCCCCTAGCGAAAGTCCGCTATGAAAAGACTCGAGACATCGCCGCAGATGGCCGCTTGATGGTGGTTTCAATCGTGTTGAACTGGCTGGTGGGACCTGCATTGATGTTCACCCTGGCGTGGATATTTCTTGCCGACCAGCCCGAGCTGCGAACCGGCCTGATTATTGTTGGGTTAGCCCGCTGTATCGCAATGGTCCTGGTGTGGTCCGATCTCTCCTGCGCCGACCGCGAGGCCACCGCTGTTCTCGTGGCTATTAATTCCGTTTTCCAAGTAGCTATGTTTGGCGTTATGGGCTGGTTTTACCTGCAGGTTCTTCCTGGTTGGCTAGGCCTGGATACCACCTCTGCTGATTTTTCTTTCTGGTCCATCGTCACGGCGGTTCTCGTATTTTTGGGAGTGCCACTGCTGCTTGGTGTCCTCTCACGGGTCTGGGGGGAGAAAGCCAAAGGCCGCGAATGGTTTGAAAACCGCTTCCTTCCGGCAGTATCTCCCTTGGCGATGATCGGCTTGCTATATACCATTGTGTTGCTATTCTCCCTCCAGGGAGAACAGTTGGTAGCGCAGCCCACGGCGGTGATCAAGGTTGCGATTCCGTTGGTCATTTACTTCGTTGGAATGTTTTTCCTAGCTTTGGGTGTGGCAAAGGTCGTGGGAATGAACTACGCGCAATCCGCTTCCGTTGCGTTTACCGCAGCTGGTAATAATTTCGAACTAGCCATCGCGGTTTCCATTGGCACTTTTGGAGCGGCGTCTGCACAGGCGCTCGCCGGCACCATCGGACCTCTCATTGAGATTCCCGTGCTCGTGGGACTCGTGTACGTCATGCTCTGGATAGGGCCGAAGCTATTTCCAGGAGACGAAAGCTTGCCGCGTTAACGCTTGCCCAATTGGTAGAGGCAACGAACCCCGGTCGGTGTGACGGTGTTTTTCCAGTCCTTGGGCGCAGAGCGCAGGGCGATGCGGTCAAGTTTCACTAGGCCCGCCTGTGCCAATTCATCAAGATGCTCACATACTAGGTCTAGATCGACCTGCATGAATCTGGACAGGGCCCTTGCGGAGACCGTATTTCCTTGCACCGCGCCGGCGGCTATGAGGGCGGTGAGGGTGTCCACGTGGGCGTCGGCAAGCTCTAGGCGATCCTCGGTTACTCCTTCAAGCGGATCCTTTTCCAGGATCTTGTTAATGCGCCGCCGGCCAATCCGAAAGGATTGAGAAAACATTGCCCACAGCCCCAAAGGCAAGCCGCACGCCCACCACGCCCCTGACAGGACACCGGCAATGGGCGGGGCAAGTTCTACCTCCGGCACCAGCCCGGCTGCACTTAGTGGGGCCATGGCCAGCGGCGCGGCGATGGGGATAAGCGGGGCGATATAGGCAATGGTGGGATAGTCGCCCTCGCGATACTCCTCCCGCGCGGCGTTGATGCCGCGTGGGTAGTTGCGGATGAGGTGCACTAACCCCAGCACCGCACAGATGGCAAAAATACCGGCTCCTACCAGCATATAATCCACGCCGGTGTTGGCGAATCCAATGGCAAAGCCGGCCGGTACGCCGAAGTAAAGCGCCGAGCGTGCGGGAATTTCATTGCGCTGCCGATACTGCGCCAGCTCGCGGGCGGGGATTCGTGCTAGTTCTGCCACCCTGTCAACATAACACCGCCTGCCAGCCTGGCTGCGTTTCTGTGACACAATGGTAATTAGCGCGTACGAGACGCGTAATAACTTAATACCCACAAACTTTTATAGCGCGCTAAATGCCTCGCGCGGCGGCGGTACAGTCCATGGCTGTGCCTGCGCCCGAGGTAGCGCCTGAAACAGACGATGTACAGGAGTAAGCCCGAACATGGTGGCACAGAACTCTCAAGAAACAACTGAAAACCTTAAGGCGGCGGCGTCTTTGGCCCAGAACTTGGATCGTGGCCAGCTCAAAGACAAGGTCCGCGTTTATGCCCTTGCCAAGCAGCTGGGGCTTGCCTCGCGCGATCTGGTGGCGCAGCTGAAAGAGATGGGGCTAAAAAAGAGCGCGCAAAGCTCCCTTACCCGTGAGGAAGCAGGCCAGGTGCTCGATGCTGTGGCTAAAGCCGCGGCGCTTGGCGATGCCTCCTCTGGCGATACCAGCGAAGCCTCCACCGCCGCACCGGACACGGAGTCCGCAGACAATGCTGCTGTACCGCAGGAAGATAATTCAGGCAAGCAACCTGAGAAGAAGCCGGCGAAGAAGCGCGCCAAGCGCGCACGCAAGGCCACTCGCAAATCCGCAGCCCCAGTGTCCGAAGAGTCGGCCGAGACCGACGCAGCGGGGGAGCAGCCCACAGAAGACGAAGAACGCCTACGCCACCGCGTGCGCAAGAACGTGGATAATGAGATCTCCCAAATCGAAGACAAGGTAGAAGCGTCACTCGCCAAGGCCGCAGCCGATACCGGCTCAGCTGCCGAAGACGCCGCAGCGGCGGAATCCGCGGATGAGGTGGAAGAAGCGCCGGCGAGTGCACTCGATACCGGCACAGTTGATGCGGCGAAGCTGCACGAAGCGCTTGCGGAGGCCGGCGAGGATTTCGAGGATGACTACTACGCCCCGCACATTGTCCCGCGCGCTGAATCTGAGGAAGAATCCGGGCACTATGACTTTGCGCCGATCTTCATGGCCCCACAGCAAGATGATGCAGCGGCCTTCGCACTAGTTGCAGACGCTGCGGAGGAAGATTTCTCCGGCGATGACTCCGAAAGCGACGATGCTGCCGAGGAAGTGAGTGAGCAGCCGGACTCCGGCCGTGGTTCTGGTAAATCCGAGGCTCGTCGTCGAGGTCGCCGCGGCGCCTCCCGCGGACGCGGCGCTAGCTCGAACCGTGAGGATCAGGCTACCGAGCCCGAATACATTGACGAACCGAAGGCCATCCGTGGCTCCACGCGCATCGAGGCCCAAAAGCGCCGCCGCGCGGAACTGCGCGCAAAGGGCCGCACCCGCCAGCACATTGTTTCCCAGGCAGAGTTTCTTGCCCGCCGCGAAGCCGTGGAGCGCACCATGGTGGTGCGCGATAAGGAGCGCGAGGATGGTGCCGGAATCATCACGCAGGTGGGCGTGCTAGAAGATGACCTGCTGGTCGAGCACTTCGTTACCACCGAGTCCCAGGCTTCGCTGATTGGCAATATTTACCTAGGACGCGTCCAAAACGTCCTGCCGTCGATGGAGGCGGCCTTCGTAGATATCGGACAGGGCCGAAATGGCGTGCTCTACGCCGGTGAAATCGATTGGCGCAAGACCAAGCTGCATGGGCGCGCCCGCAAGGTAGAAAATGCTCTGAGGTCCGGCGATCAGGTATTGGTTCAGGTGGCCAAGGACCCAATTGGTCACAAGGGCGCGCGCCTGACCACCCAGATTTCCCTTGCCGGCCGCTACCTGGTCTATGTGCCAGGCGGCCGCAGCGCGGGCATTTCCCGCAAGTTGCCCGCCCCAGAGCGCAAGCGCTTGAAGGATATCCTGGGCCGCGTGGTGCCGGGCGATGGGGGAGCGATTATCCGCACCGCTGCCGAAAATGTCTCGGAAGAGGCGATCGCTACCGACGTCAACCGCCTGCACAGCCGGTGGGAGGACATCATCGCCCACGCCAAGAAAGAAAAGTCCTCCAAGGGCGCCAAGCCGGTGACCATGTACGAAGAGCCAAATATGCTCATCAAGGTGGTCCGCGATCTCTTTAACGAAGACTTCACCGAGCTCATCGTTGATGGCAAGCGTTCGTTCAATACCGTCCGCGCCTACGTCGATTCCATGGCGCCGGACCTTGCGGATCGCGTGGTGCGCTTTCGCGCCAAGGACCACGGCGGGCAGGATGCCTTTGAGGCCCACCGCATTGACGAGCAGCTGCATAAGGCCCTCTCGCGCAAGGTATGGCTGCCCTCCGGCGGCACGCTGGTGATTGACCGCACCGAAGCCATGACCGTCATCGACGTCAATACCGGCAAGTTCACCGGTTCTGGCGGCAACCTAGAGGAAACGGTAACCCGCAATAACCTCGAGGCAGCCGAAGAAATCGTGCGCCAGATGCGCCTGCGCGATTTGGGCGGCATGATCGTGGTGGACTTTATCGATATGGTCCTGCCAGAAAACCAGGATTTGGTCCTGCGCCGCTTGAAGGAGGCCTTAGGCCGCGACCGCACCCGCCACCAGGTTTCTGAGGTTACCTCTCTGGGCTTGGTGCAGATGACCCGTAAGCGCCTGGGCACCGGGCTGGTGGAGACCTTCTCTACCGAGTGCGAGTGCTGCCATGGCCGCGGGATCATTATTCACCAGTACCCGGTGGACGAGGCTGAGGACGATTCGCGCGCGAAGCACTCTGGGCGCAAGTCCAAGTCGCACAAAAAGCAGACTCATGATCCGCAGCAGCACCCGGCTGCGGTGGCGATGCATAAGCACGAGCTTGATGACGCCCCTGAAAGCGATTCCAAGCCCAAACGCTTTAAGAAGACCCAGGCGCCGGTCTACGGCATCGAGAGCGAAGACGCCGCACGGGAATCCGCAAAGACGTCGCTGGAGGAGCTCGTAGCTAACGTCGTTGTGGATGAGCGCGGTGCGGACGAGCCGCACGCTGATCAGAACACGCACAGCGGAGACCGAGACAGCGCTAAGGAGCGCGGACGCGGCCGTGGGCGCCGACGGGCTCGCAAGCACACCCAGACTGAAGTATCCGATATCGAGGCCATCGCATACGCTGCGGCGGATAATGCTGCGGAAAGCGACGAGGTACAGGAATTTAATTCCTACGTCCCCGATGCGGATACGGACGCGGACTCGGGTGCCATCGCTAAGGCCCACCCAGATGCTGGGGCGGGCCCCAAACGTGGCAAGAAGCCGCGCCGGGCGACGCGCCGCGCTAAGGCCACACGCGCTGGCGCAGGCAGCGAGCAGAAAGCCCCGGAGTCTGCAGCAGGCAAGACCTATGAGGAAGCCGTAGCTGAGTTTGAAGCTTCCCCGCGCCGCAAGCGCCGCACACGCGGCAATTCGCGTTCTGATAGGCGTCCACAGCCGCAGGAATTCGCAGTTGCCGGTGAACAGGAGTCTGCCGTACCCAAGGCCGATCACGCGGTACCCGCATCCGATGGCGGTAACGCAAGCGAGGCCGCAGCACAACAGGGGCAGAAGGACTCGCGCGGGGAGCGAAAGGGCCGCCGGCGTGGTCGCCGTCGCACGGTGCGCACTCAACAAGCCCAAAGCCGTGTTTCCTCGCGCCTGCCACACGAGGTAAAGGAGAAGACGCAGGAGCACGAGCAGGCGGGCGGCTCGGCCGAGCAGCGTCATGAAAAGGCCGTTGGCACCACACGTGCGGGGCGCACCGGTGGCAAGGGCCGCGGGCGTCGCCGTGCCGTGCGTCAGGCTGCCCCTAAGAAAGCCGTAGCAGAGAACCCGAAGGCAACGAAGGCCGAGTCGGGCCGTTCTACGCGACAGGAAGGCTCGCCGGAGCGCACCGGTTCTGGGAACCGGGCGGGCTCGAGCGATTCCAAGGTCTTGCGCCGTGGCAAGAAGAGGGCGGTGCGCAAGAAGAGGACGTCGGCAAGAGCGAGGGCCCCAAAAGCACAGGGTAACGACGAGCAGAAGCAGCCTGCGGCGAGCGGAGTCCACCCAGAAAAAGCCTCAGCTAAATCTGGGCGCGGGCGGCGCCGCGTAGCACGGCGAAGCAAGTCTTAGGGCTACGCCACGCGGGCACGAAAAGCGTGGTTTGTATTTTGTGCCCGCTACGGGGTAGTCTTTGACAGTCGCTGTTTAGTACTCACAGCGCTGGATCAGTCCGACACTCACTCAGTGAGTTGTACGGGCATGTTCGCGCGGGAACTAAACGCAATATGTAAGTGTCCATTCGGAACGCGGCCTCCCCGGTTGCTTCCGAGCGAGTTTAGATAAGGGGTAACCCTCTATGTACGCGATCGTCAAGACCGGCGGCAAGCAGTACAAGGTTGCTGAAGGTGACCTCGTCAAGGTCGAGAAGATCGAGGGTGAGCCAGGCTCTGCCGTAGCTCTCACCCCGGTTCTGCTCGTCGATGGCGCCGATGTTAAGTCCAAGGCTTCCGACTTGGAGAAGGTTTCTGTTTCCGCAGAAATCGTTGAGCAGGGTAAGGGCCCGAAGGTCGATATCCTGAAGTACAAGAACAAGACTGGTTACAAGAAGCGTCAGGGCCACCGTCAGCCTGTGACCACCTTGAAGATCACCGGTATCAAGTAAGCCTTAACCGGCTGTAATTAACCCTGAAGGAGGGAAAACCACATGGCACACAAGAAGGGTGCTTCCAGCTCCAGCAACGGTCGCGATTCCGAGTCTAAGCGTCTCGGCGTCAAGCGCTTCGGTGGTCAGCAGGTTAATGCCGGCGAGATCATCGTGCGTCAGCGCGGTACCAAGTTCCACCCAGGTGAGAACGTAGGCCGCGGCGGCGACGATACCCTGTTTGCGCTTGCAGCTGGCTCCGTTGAGTTCGGTATCAAGCGTGGCCGTCGTATGGTCAACATCGTCCCGGCTGAAGAGGTTGCTGCAGAAGCGACTGCCTAACTTCAGGCCGATTAGGCTAATCCTCGAGTCCGTCCCACACCAGTGTGAAGGGCTTGGGGATTTTCTGTTGTAAAAGGGCTCTCGGATTCTGCTTCTCGGGGAACACCTGTTGTCGGTGGGGTTATTGTATGGAGTCGAATTGGGTCCAGTTTCTCCTATTATGTCGCCGTTTGCAGCGTTGATCAGGTTGGTGGTTCATTCTGAGTGGCTGCTGGTGTGGATGGTTTAGCAAAGTCTGTGGCTTATCGGCCTGCTGGTGAGTTGGACTTGCCGCGCAATCATCGCAGGCGTACTAGCTGTGTGACAGTCAGGCGATAGCCTGATTGCGGCTTGAAGGTGTGACACCGATTCATTTTGCGAGTCCGCTTTCTATAAGCTCTAGTCCGGTTTATGGGACTGGTAATGAGCTTGGGTTGTGGAAGCGCAATCCGCATGCTCGCGAAGATGCGCAACTACTCGCCGGTGTGGTTATATGCAGCTGCGTGAATGTGTAGGTCTCAAAGATGTAGCTTTAGATTGTGGAATTCATCCGCGTGATGTTGCTGATATGGACCAGGCGTTATTAAAATTTCCACTGGGCATGTGCTTTTGTCCCGGCTGGCCCGGATTTGGCGCTGTATAACAAGCTTATGTAGGTAATCCCGTATGTCGTTGGCCGCCAAGCAGTCCTTGGCCCGGCTATTCCACAAGAGCGTATTGATAGGCGTATTTCTTCGCGTTACCTGTCGGTAGAAGGCGTGAGCTCATCTTTGATCTTGACCGGCAGGGTAAAAGCGTGTGTGAGACAGCTCGGCGTTTTCAGTACTCTGCTAGCACTATCAGCAAGAAGCTTTAGCGTAACCGGGACGAGTTTGGGGTGTATCTTCCCACATATGCGCACCGTAAATCGGCGTCGAGTACGTTTACGCCGGAAGCGCAGGATTGATGCCAATCCACGTTTGCGTGAGACGGTCTGGGCGATGGTGAAAGATAGGTACTCGCCGCAGCAGATGTGCGGGTGGTTGCGTAGTTGCTATCCCGGTGATGAGGCTACGTACGTGTGTCCTGAAAGGATCTATCAACCTTTGTTTTCCCAGGCTAAATACGAGTCGAAAAAGAAGTCGCTGCTGCACTACGTCGAGATCACGCGCAACGTCGACCTCGTGGCACGCGAAGCGCGCCCGCAAGCGGTATGTCGATCCTACGGTCATGATTTCCGACTGGGCGGTACCAGGTCTTTGTGTAGCTGATCTCATCCTAGGTGTTGATAACCAGTCTGCAAATGGGCGCTCAAGTAGAGCGAACCATACGCTATGTAGTGCCTCCGAAGTAAACAAAGGGTTTACTAAAACAATTGCTATCTTGAGTTCAGAAGATTATTGCACCACCTTGTTGTAGGACAGCGTTGTTGTAGCTGGGGTAGCTCGTTCCCTTTGACGTCTGAGTCAGATGGTAGCGGTCTGAAGGAGGTTAGCAAGAGAGACTTGCGGTATATGTGGCCGCTAGATCTCGTAACATACTCTTATATTTCTGTGTAGGCTGTTGGCATATAAGTAGGATCTTAACGGGGAGCGATGCTCATGACGTGCAGTGCATGGTAGGTATGGAGCAGCTGCCGTGTAGGTGGCGCCAATGCAGACTTGGTGAAGGATGTGGTCTACACCTGACGGGTTGTAGGCCAGCAGATGGAATCAAATAAAAATATCCCTACGTATAGTGTGTCGCAAGGGAAACCCTTGTTGTCTTAAGGGATCTCCACTGATTTCTGTAGAGAGCGGTCGCTCAGTTGGGGATTTGCGGCACGTCAGAAAGGATAAAAAGCTGATTTGCCAACGTGTAAAAGGCCCGCAGGAACATAATCGGAAGAGAAGCTATTAAGAAGAGCCAACTGTTCAGTGGAATAAAGCGTACAGATTAACCCCCTATAAGGGGGGGTATTAGGGGTGCCTGGGCGCTAGGTAAAAATAAAGACTTTTAAATTAGAACGCGGATAGTTAACCTACGCGTTTATCTCTTTTAACCTATCCTTCAATTTAATTGAAAGGCGGGCTACATAATCGCTGTTGAATTCCCAAAAGATGAGTATAGGCTTAACTGAGGCTGGGTTAGCATTATGATTTCCTAGTTGAAAGGGGGTGCAATTAGTTTGTGGAGCAGAATTTCTGTTGCGGAATTGTCACCTTATGGCAGAATACCTTTAGTGGGACGTGAGAGCGGTCCTGCAATCGAACCCTATCTGGGCTGAAAGTTCTCCAGAGGATACCGAGGAGTATGAGTATGAACTTTGACCTGTCGACCATCCAGGATTACCTATCCACCATCCAGCTTCACTTGGACAACTTCGTCAACACCCAAGAAGGTTGGTACAAGATTCTGTCCGGCGTGACCGAGATCTTCTCTGGCAAGAATCTTGAAAATGCTGTTGATGTGATCAACCCGCTGTCCGAGTCCGAATAAAATAATTCAAGTATCCTAATTCCTGAAGGAGTCAAAATGTCCGAGCTATCCAGCGTTGTGTCCGAGCTATCCAGCGTTTCCAATACAGTCGTAGAGGTTGTTAAGGCTATTGTTGAGCCGTTTGTAAATATTGCTGACGGCGCTTCCCAGCTCATTGGTATGTTCGTTTAAGAACCTGCCAAAGTAGACCGCAGGTGTCAAAAGGATACTTGGTCTACTGCGTATTTACCCCATTTGCCTGACTAGCAATGTTGCTTAGGGCAAGTGGGGTAAATTTTTCGGTACTGAAGTGGCCCGAGTTTTGTTCCTGGCTTTTGCCTTGGGGTTTTATTATTTCCTGTGGTGGGTTCTGGTTTGGATAATTCGGTTTCCGTCTCGGCTGGGTCTGGGTGTCTTAAATTTTTCGTGGAGCTTGGTTTTGTTCCATCACGACACCATTTGGGTTTTGGAGGTTCCGCATCGGCAGCATTATCACATACTGTGAGTATGGATGAGTTCATGGTTGTAGGAACCATTAAAATTTTTCGGCTAGAGCATTGTCGTAAGAGTTCCCGACAGTTCCGGTGGAAGGAGTGATTCCTTGCCGGGGAAGCTGTTTGTTGTAGACAACGTAGTCTTACAGCAAGCCGGGGTAGGAATGGTGCACCGAACCTGTTTTTCTTTGGCGGATAAGATCACTGGGTTGAAAGCATGCAGCGGCAATGCTTCGGTGCGCATGGATTTTGATTACGACGATCCGGCAATGTGTTGAGTAAACGTATAAGTGACAATCGCGGTGTACACAAAGCCTTTCTTTGTGCGCGCGGTTGTTATGTCGGTCATCCACAGTTTGTAGGGGCATTGGGGTTTAAACTCATGGTTGGCTAGGTTTGGCGCAAATTTGGCGCGTTGGGCTTGCGCGTTGTTATAGGTGAGCGTCCTTTGCCTTGCCAGAATTGTCGGCCAAGCGCATCAGCCGGGAGGTTTGTTCACGCTCGAGTATGCCCCGCTGGTCTAAAGCTCGGCGGAAACACCGATTTCCTTAGCCACATAAGATACCGGGCGCTCTTACTCGAATACTAGGTTCGTGGCTTTGCGCCGATATTCCGGCGTGTACTTCTTGCGCTGTTAGCTCACAATGATCATTTTCTCCTACGGGCACAAAATCCGTACGAATAGGGTCCACTAAACGAGTGGTAATCTCATAGGGATATCAATGTGGCTGGGCTGTAGTTACTGTCCGCTGTCTTTGTACGGCTCGTTGCGGTAATTGTCGGTTTCGGCGGCAGTTTTAGTCTCTGGTCATTGCGGTTTGTAACGTGCGTCGAACTAGGTTATTGGCAGCCGTGGTTGCTGTTTTAGGTGTCAATGTGTTTCGCAATTTTTGGGTTGGCAAGAAGTTTCTTATCAATTGCATGAGTCGTGGTCTTATAAGCTTAGATCTGGTCGTGCCGCAGTAGTCATTCTGGTCTGTCTCTTCATGCAGGTTGGGAATCTGCCTACAAACCATCAGACACTCTCTATTGCCCACATGTCTCTTTACTCAAAAGAATTTGCAGCCTTTTGCAAAATATCTTGTTGTTCGTGCAACTCTATGATTTTCTACCTGGCGGATTCGCTCGAAATTGGCCCTCACCCATAGGCAATATCGCGCAAAGCTCTAGTGCCGGAACGTTTGCTGGTGCCGTGTTAGTGGGCCTGAAAATAAAGGCGGGAACGTTTTCAACAAACCTCGCTGAAGCTGAAGGAAGCGGGCGACTTCAATGCACTCTGAGCGGACCATAGCACCACGTTTGAGTTGTTCGGAGTATTTAGGCATGGTGGTACAGTTCATTTCTTCTCCACCAAGCGGGGTACTAGGTGTCTACCTAGCAAAATCCAAGTCCTCCTAATAAGAATATTCAATATTCACATTATGTTAAACGGTTGGAGTCCAGCCCAAGATACGCATTACACTGAGTAGGACAACTATTCAATGCACGGAGGATTTGACCATGGCACGTTTTATTGACCGCGTTGTCCTGCACCTGCAAGCAGGTGACGGTGGACACGGCTGTGTGTCTGTCCACCGCGAGAAGTTTAAGCCATTGGGTGGCCCGGATGGTGGCAATGGTGGTCACGGCGGTGACATCCTCCTCGAGGTCTCTGAACAAATCCATACGCTTATGGATTTCCATTACCGCCCGCATATTAAGGCGCAACGCGGCGGCAATGGAGCCGGCGATATGCGTAATGGTGCTCGCGGCGAGGACCTGATTTTGGAGGTCCCGGCGGGCACGGTGGTCCGCACTGAAAAGGGCGAAACCTTGGCGGACCTTACCGTTCCGGGAACGCGGTTTGTGGCCGCAGAAGGCGGCTTCGGCGGACTAGGCAATGCGGCATTGGCCTCAAAGAACCGCAAGGCACCGGGTTTTGCTCTCCAGGGTGAGCCGGGCCAGGCCCATGATCTTATCCTCGAGCTGAAGTCCATGGCGGATGTAGGGCTGGTGGGCTTTCCATCGGCTGGTAAGTCCTCGCTTATCTCGGTTTTGTCGGCCGCGAAGCCCAAGATCGGTGATTACCCCTTTACTACGCTGCAGCCGAACCTGGGCGTGGTGGATATGGGAGATAGCTCCTTTACTATCGCGGACGTGCCGGGGCTTATCCCAGGCGCGGCCGATGGCAAAGGCCTAGGCCTGGATTTCTTGCGCCACATTGAACGCACGGCGGTGCTTGCCCATGTGGTCGATACTGCCACCATTGAGCCCGGCCGTGATCCCGTTTCCGATATTGAGGCGATGGAAAGTGAGCTGGCAAAATACCAAGGGGCTTTGCAGGAAGATACTGGTTTAGGGGATCTGCGTGAGCGCCCCCGCGTCATCATCTTGAATAAAGCAGATGTGCCTGAGGCCGAAGAGCTGGCGGAATTTGTCAAGTATGATCTGGAAGAGAAGTTTGGCTGGCCTGTCTTTATTATTTCGGCCGTCGCTCGCAAGGGCCTGGATCCGCTGAAGTTCCGGCTCATGGATATGGTGACCGAGCATCGCAAGGCCCAGCCATTGCCAAAGAAGGATAAGAACCACACCGTTATCCATCCCAAGGCCCAGGGCCATAAGAAGCATACCGGTGTATTTGCTGATTTCACCGTGAAGGCCGACCCTGAGGTCGAGGGTGGCTTCATTGTTGAGGGCAAGAAGATTGATCGCTGGATTACCCAAACTGATTTTGAAAATGATGAGGCAGTGGGCTTCTTGGCGGACCGCTTGGCCAAGGCCGGCGTGGAGGAAGAGCTGCGCGAGCAGGGCGCTGTGGAAGGCTGTCCGGTGACGATCGGCGGCATTACCTTCGAGTGGGAGCCGATGACTGGCGGTGATCCGACGATGGCCAGCCGCGGCGAGGACGCCCGTTTGAAGGGCACTAGCCGCGTTTCCGCCGCCGAGCGCAAGCGTGCCTCTCAGGCACGCCGTGGTCTTATCGATGAATACGATTACGGCACCGACGAAGAGGTCACTCGCGAGGGTGCTAATCGGGATAGGTGGCAAGGCTAGCTCGGTAGGCCCCCTCTTCTTGGGGTGTATAAGAGGGGGCGCTTTGTAGACTCGGTTGGCATGTCTTCTGATCAACAGAAAGAGCCCATCCTTCCACTTCCGGTAGAGCCTTTTGACGGGCCTACCGCCGATACTCCCTTTCCAGAACCGCTCGATGAGAACCCGGTAGCGTCCGGTTTTGAATCTGAACTTCGCCACGAGATCGCGCACGCCAAGCGCGTCGTGGTCAAGATTGGTTCCTCTTCTCTCACGGATGAAAATTTCCGTGTTTCACAGGAAAAGATTGATCACATCGTCGATGCCGTTCATGCGCGCATGGGCCGCTCCGATGTCATTATCGTTTCTTCTGGTGCGGTCGCCGCCGGCATGGGGCCGCTCGGGCTGCACCAGCGTCCCACCGATCTGGCTACCAAGCAGGCCTCCGCTTCTGTAGGCCAGGTGCACTTGGCCTATGTGTGGGGCCAGTCCTTTGCTCGCTATCAGCGCACCATCGGCCAGGTTTTGTTGACTGCGTCAGATACTGGTCACCGCGATCGCGCCCGCAACGCGCAGCGCACCATTGATCGCCTGCGCCAGCTGCGTACCATTCCTATCGTCAACGAGAACGACGCCGTGGCTACCTCGGAGATGCACTTTGGCGATAACGATCGCCTCTCCGCGCTGGTGGCCAACCTGGTGGGTGCTGATGCGCTCTTCCTCTTCTCCGATGTGGATGGCCTGTATGACAAGAACCCGGCCGAGCCGGACGCTAAGTTCATCGATGAAGTGCGCACCGGCAAGGACTTGAAGGGCGTTGTAGCTGGCGATGGCGGCAAGGTGGGCACCGGTGGTATGGCCACCAAGGTCTCTGCAGCCCGCCTGGCAACCCGCGGCGGCATTCCGGTGCTGTTGACCTCCACGGATAATATTGGCCCCGCGCTTGCCGACGCCTCTGTGGGCACCGTCTTCCACACCCGCGAGGAACGCCAGCTTTCCGCCTGGAAGTTCTGGGCACTTTACTGCGCAGATACCGGCGGAGCCGTCCGCCTCGATGAAGGCGCTAAACAAGCCGTGACCGAGGGCGGTAATTCACTGCTGGCCGTGGGCATTACCGATGTGCAAGGCGAGTTCACCAAGGGCGAAATCATCGATATCCTCGGTCCGAATGGCGAGGTCATCGGACGCGGCGAAGTCCGTTTCGACTCCGAGGAACTGCACGGTATTAAGGGAAAGAAGATGGAAGAACTTCCTGAGGAGCAGCGCCGCTCAGTTGTTCACGCCGATTACCTCTCCAACTTCGCCTCCCGTATTTAAACCCAAGTCCCTGATTCCCCGTATGGTTGGGGCATGAAATATTTCATGGGTCCGGACGCCTGGCAGCCGATGGTAGAAGATATCGAGGCTGCCGGGCACGAACGCGTAAATAGCCTTGAAGATGCCGAGGTCTACATCAACAATGCGCCCAACCCGCGCCGCATCCCCGAGATGCCGGAGAACATCGGTTGGGTGCAGCATTGTTTTACCGGCGTAAATCAGCTCATTGATGCCGGGGTCATCACCCCAGACGGCGTGCCATGGTGCAACTCCGCTGGCGCTTTTGCCCAGCCGGTAGCCGAATCTGCACTTGGCCTGGCCCTGTCACAGGCGCACCACCACAAAGCTTTCGCCCAGGCCGCTTCGTGGTCGGTAGCACAGGAGCTGGACGAGTCCCAGGCGTGGCTTTATAACCAGCGAGGGCCGAAGAGGGTAGCCATCTTCGGCGCTGGGGGCATCGGCAAGCAGCTTATTAAGCTGCTGAAACCGTTTGGCGTGCACATTACCGCGGTCAATCGCTCCGGCCGCTCGGTGGAAGGCGCCGATGAGGTCGTGCCCATGGATAAGGCCGATCACGTGTGGGGCGAGGCCGATTTCATTTTCTGTATCCTGCCTGCGACCTCGGACACCGAGGGGCTCATTGATGCCGCCACTTTCCGCGCGATGAAATCCTCCGCCATCTTTATCAACGTCGGCCGTGGCAGCACCGTAGTAACCGACGATCTAGTGGCGGCCCTGCGCGATGGTGAGATCGCCGGCGCCGGGCTGGAAGTTATGGATCCCGAGCCACTGCCTGATGGGCATCCGCTATACGACCTGCCTAATTGCACCATGACGCCGCACATGGCTGCTTCCGCGCACGTGGCGCAGTACCACCTGGGCGCTATCTTCAACGCCAATGCCGCGGCGTGGGAGAGGGGAGAGGCGATGCCTACCCGCGTCGATGTGGAGGCGGGCTACTAATGAAGTACGCGATGCTACCCACCCCGTGGGAGGAAACCCTGCAGGCACTCGATGCAGCGGGTCACGAGCGCGCCCCACTGGAAGATGCCGAGGTTCTCATCTTCAACGGCGGCCCAGATGATTTCCCACGGCCCCTGCCACCGAGCGTGGGCCTGGTGCAGGTCCCCTTCGCTGGGGTGGATCACCTGCTCGACGTCATGCGTGATACCACCGCCCGCTGGTCTAATGCCGCCGGCCTGTATGACGCCACCGTGGCGGAATCTACCATTGCGCTCCTGCTCGCCCACTTGCATGCGCATAAGCGCGTGGGGACTAGCTGGTCTAACCGCGATGAGGTTGAGGCTCATACCAGCTTCCTTTTTGAAGATAAGACGGTAGCGGTGGTGGGCGCCGGGGGCATCGGCAAGCGGCTTATTCGTATGCTGGAAGGCTTCGGACCACGCATAATCGCGGTCAATCGCTCCGGCAACCCAGTCGAGGGTGCCGATGAAACCTTCGCCACCGCCGATATTGAGCGCGTCTGGCCAGCCGCCGATTATTTCGTGGCGCTTGCGCCGCTAACGGACGAGACCCACCGGCTTTTTAATGCCGCTGCCTTCCGTGCCATGCCCGATCACGCCGTGATTATTAACGTTGGCCGCGGACCACTGGTGGACACCGATGCTTTAGTCGAAGCCTTGCGGGCAGGAGACATCGCCGGCGCTGGCTTGGATGTCACCGACCCTGAGCCGCTGCCCGATGGGCACCCACTGTGGGACATGCCTAACGTGGTCATCACCCCGCACCTGGCCAACCCTCCCTATTCGGTGCGCCGGCGCATCGGCTCGCATACAGTACAGGTCATGGAGCGCTACTCCGCAGGTGAAGCAATCCCCACGGAAGTCGATATTCAGGCGGGTTATTAATGGACAACGCCGCCTCACAAGACGGTTCTTATCAAGGGAGCTCTTTTAATCCCACCGAAGCCGAGGTCGCGGATATGAAGGAGCGCCGGAAGAAGGTACAGGCGGTCGATTATGCTGCCTGGGCGGCCACCATCCTTTCCGTTGTGCTCGGCTATTTCTTCTTCCACTGGTCCTATTTTTGGGTTATCCCGATTATCTGTTTTATATGCTCGGCCGGAGCCCGCCACGTTTATAACTTGAGCTATTACGAAGAGGAATACCTCATGTTCGAGCGGAAGGACGAGAAGCGCCGCCGCCGGGCATCCGACAAGCGGAGCCGCGAGCTCGGCCAATAAGGACACCACCGTGCGGGTGCTTGCCGCCCAACTGGCTGAAAAGCGCGCGGCCTTTCGTTAGGCTGGTATGACATGAGCAACACTGAACGCGAAGAAGTTCTGTCCAAAGCCCGTGCTGCCAAGGAAGTCGCGCCCGTTGTGGCGCAGCTGTCCACGCCGCGCAAGAATGAGATCTTGCAGCGCGCAGCCGACAACCTCATTGCCCACACCGAAGCCATTCTCGCCGCCAATAAGCAGGATATCGATGCCGGCCGCGAACGCGGCATGTCCGAGTCCCTTATTGACCGCCTGTCTCTCGACGCCGCGCGCGTGGAAGGCATTGCCGGCGGCCTGCGCCAGGTAGCTGGCCTGCAGGACCCGGTAGGGGAGATCCTGCAGGGGCGCACCATGGATAACGGAATCCAGATGAAGCAGGTGCGCGTGCCGCTCGGTGTCATGGGCATGGTCTATGAGGCCCGCCCGAACGTCACCGTGGACGCCTTCGGTTTGGCCATCAAGTCCGGCAATGTGCCGCTATTGCGTGGCTCCAAATCCGCCCGCAACTCCAACACCAAGCTGGTAGAAATCTTGCAGGATACCCTCGTTGAGTTTGACCTGCCGCGCGAGGCCGTGCAGCTTTTGCCGTGCGAGACGCACGATTCCGTCCAGGACCTCATTACCGCCCGTGGTCTGGTGGACCTGGTTATTCCGCGTGGTGGCGCAAAGCTTATTGAGGCCGTCGTTACCGGCGCCACCGTCCCCGCCATTGAGACCGGCACCGGCAATTGCCACTTCTACGTGGATGCCTCTGCAGACATTGATAAGGCCATCGACATGGTCATCAACGGCAAGACCCGCCGCACCTCCGTGTGCAACTCCACGGAGTGCGTGCTTATCGACGCCGCTTTGGATGACTCCGTCAAGCTCCGCATCATCGCCGCGCTGCAGGATGCTGGCGTGACCATCCACGGCGACGTCGCCGAGCTCGAGGCCTTCGGCGTCAAGGATGCCGTGCAGGCCACCGATGAAGACTGGCGCGAGGAGTCACTATCTATGGATATCTGCGCCAAGGTGGTCGACGGCGTAGATGGCGCCATCGCGCATATCACCGAGTTCACCACTGGCCACACCGAGGCCATCGCCGCGCAAGACGCCGATGTCCTAGTGAAATTCGGCAACGAGGTGGATGCCGCCGCGGTGATGCTCAATGCCTCTACCGCCTTCACCGACGGCGAGGTCTACGGCATGGGCGCCGAAATCGGCATTTCCACCCAGAAGCTGCACGCCCGTGGCCCAATGGCGCTGCCGGAGCTCACCTCTTCTAAGTGGATCCTGCAGGGTACAGGTCAGACCCGTCCATAATTCTCCCCGCCATGATTCGATCTGCTTTCTTCCGTGCCGCCGTCGCCCTAAGCGCCTCGGCGGCGCTTGCCGTTTCTATAGCCCCCGCCGCCGCCACCGCGAATGCTGCCCCGGTCGTGCCCCAGGCAGCAGCACAATCCGCCCCATCGCCGCAGCCTGCTGGGTGTCCCGAGTTCGTTGTTTTGGCTGCTCGTGGCTCCGACCAGAATGAGGAATACGGCGAGTATTTCGGACCGCAGCAGTATTCGCCGCATGCCGCGCCGTCGAATGGCTATGAAGGGGCAAACCTCTCCGCGCTTTTTCATCTAGTGGAAAAACGCCATCCCGGCACGATGGATAAAGTCCATGTCCTCGCCCTTGACCCCCAGGCATACCCGGCGTCAATGAACCTGCCGCCGCTGGCGCAGGAAGGTGAGCAGTTGAATCCGCTCCAGCTTATTCGCCGCCTCGGTGGGGTAGTGATGGAGCATCCGTTGCACGAGCTGGCGTATTCGGTCACCGTTGGTTTTGTACATAGTTTGCGCACCGGCATGGCCAACGCTCCGCGCGTGGTGGAAAAGTATGAGCGCGAAACAGGCTGCCAGCCGCGCTATATTACGGCTGGCTACTCCCAAGGCGCCATTGTCGCTACCAGCGCGGAGCGCTACCTTGCACAACGAGGCAAGCTCGCGGGGGCAGTTTACCTGGGCAATCCCCTCAGCCGTCCCCACGGTATGGCGGGCTGGCTACCGCAGCGTTTGCTCTTACAACCTGCGGCATTGCCGGACTCGCGCCGGCTTAACTATTGCCTGGACGGAGACTTCGTTTGCGACCTGAACCTCGCCTCCGCCCACGACGCGTTGGCTACCAAGGCGGCTCGCCATGCTTCTTATTTTGTAGAGCCCTCGCTTGGCGACGCCGCTTTTGCCGACTCCCTCGCCACCTTGCTTACTCCCTCCTCGGCCGGGGACTATAATCACCACCCATGACTAGCCCACAGCGCATTGGCATCATGGGTGGCACCTTTGACCCCATCCACAACGGTCACTTGGTAGCCGCCAGTGAGGCCGCGCATCGCTTTGCCCTCGATAGCGTCATCTTTGTGCCCACAGGTCAGCCTTGGCAGAAGTCTCACCGCGAGGTCACTGCGGCCGAGCACCGCTACTTGATGACGATGGTGGCAACCGCATCCAATCCGCGTTTTACCGTCTCGCGGGTAGATATTGACCGCGAGGGGCCTACCTATACCATCGATACGCTGCGGGATCTGCGTAAGCTTTTCCCAGAAGCGGAGTTCTATTTCATTACCGGCGCCGATTCTCTGGCCTCCATTATGAGCTGGCATAACTGGGAAGAGATGCTGGAGATGGCGCACTTCGTGGGGGTTACCCGCCCAGGATACGAATTAAGCGCTGATATGCTGCCTGCCGATGCGCAAGAGGATATTGACCTCATCGATATCCCCGCCATGGCCATTTCCTCCACCGCGTGCCGCGAGCGCTCTGCCCAAGGCCAGCCCGTGTGGTACCTCGTACCGGATGGAGTGGTGCAGTACATCACCAAAAACAATCTCTACGGTCCCAACCCGGACAAGCCCCTGTAGAAACTTTCACGGCCTTTCCCAGATTTTGGGCACGGGCCTGCTAAACGTGCAAGAATAGATTCTCACTAGAGATAGTTCATTTCGAATGCACTCAGACGCGAAAAGGGAATTTATACACATTGTCTACTTCTGATCTCGCCCGCAGCATGGCAGAAACCGCGGCACACGCGGCGCAAGAAAAGTTAGCCACCAATATCGCGGCCATTGATGTCTCCGATGTCCTCGCAATTACTGAGGTCTTCGTGCTGGCTTCTGCAGATAACGAGCGCCAGGTGGGCTCCATTGTGGATGAAGTCGAAGATGAGATGACCAAGCAGGGCTTTGAACCGCAGCGCCGTGAAGGCAACCGCGAAAATCGCTGGGTGCTGCTGGATTACGGCAATATCGTCGTCCATGTCCAGCGCAATGACCAGCGCGAGTTCTACGGCTTGGACCGCCTTTACCATGATTGCCCGGCACTTGAGATTGAGGGCATCGAAGCCCCGGAGCGTCCGGGCGAATGGACCAATGGCGTCAACCCGCGTGAGGTAGATTCCATCGACGAGCTCCCACTGGCCGATAAGGTCCCAGGTGAGGACGAGGAGCTTTAAACCCATATGAGTCGCCGCCTGATCCTGATCCGCCACGGACAAACTACCTATAACGCCACCGGCCGCATGCAAGGCCACTTGGATACCGAGCTGTCCGAGCTGGGCTATGAGCAGGCCCGCGCCGCCGCGCGCCTGCTGCAGGATCAGGGCGTCTCTAAAATCGTGGCCTCCGATCTCATCCGCGCGCGGGAAACCGCCCGCGTTGTCGCTGAAACTCTTGGCGTGGACTTCACCACGGATGCCCGCCTGCGCGAGACCCACTTAGGTCAGTGGCAGGGCAGAACCTCTGCTGAGGTAGATGCGGAGTTTCCAGGAGCGCGCGCCATTTGGCGCCACGATCCCACCTGGGCCCCGCCGGAGGGGGAATCTCGCGTGGACGTGGCTGAGCGTGCCCGCCCTGTCATCGATGAGCTCATGGAAGACTTTGCCGGCTGGGACGCCGGCCCCGTCCTCATCGTGGCCCATGGCGGGGCCATCTCGGCGCTTACCTGCCACCTGTTGGGCCTTGACCACGCGCAGTACGGGATCCTTTCGGGGTTGAAGAATACCCACTGGTCGCAGCTGACCGCTCGCCCAGACTTCAACCCGGAAACGCCGCTGTCTTCGCTGGAATTCACCCGCGACAACGTGGGCCGCGCCCAGTGGTACTTCGACGGTTGGAATATGGGCGGCGAGGTCACCGGGGACGGCGGGGCGGATATCTAGTGGCGGTTCGCGTCATTACGGATTCCGCTGCAGGCCTGCCCCGGGAGCTGGCGGAGCAGCTATCCATCACCGTCATTGACCTCCACCTCATGGAACGCCACGGCAAGGATGGCTTGGAGCAATCTACTTCGGGATTAAGCGCGCTGGAGCTGGCAGCCGCCTATGGCCGCGAAATGGAGCGCTCTCAGGATGATGGGGTGGTGGCCATACACCTATCCAAAGAGCTTTCTTCCACCTATTCCGCCGCAGTGACTGCTTCGGGCGTTTTCCCGCACACGGTGCGGGTGATTGATTCCGGGTCGGCCGGCATGGCGATGGGTGCGGCCGCCATGTCCGCAGCCAAGCTCGCCTCCCGCGGAGCCGGCTTGGAGGAGTGCTACGCTGCGGCTATGGACACCCTCAAGCGCGCGGCTACCTGGGTGTACCTGCATTCCACGGAGGATCTGCGCCGCTCCGGCCGCCTTTCGCCGGCCACAGCCGTGTTATCTACGGCGCTTTTGGCCACCAAGCCGATCATGTCGATTAACCGCGGCAAGCTGGAGCTGGTGGGAAAAACCCGCACCCAGACCAAGGCTTTTACCAAGCTAGTAGACCTCATTGCCTCCCGCGCCAACGGGGAACCGGCCTTCGTCGCCATCCAGCACAACCACACCGAAGACGCGGCCGCCAAGCTGGAGGCGCTCCTTGAAGCGGCCTTGCCGCAGGGCTCGTCCTTCATCTGCACCCCGCTTAATGATGTCCTTTCGGTCCACACCGGCCCCTCCGCCATTGGTGTATCCGCCGTGTTTAGCTCCGAGCCGCCCGCTGAACCGGCGCATCTTCACACGCGTGGTCGACCCCGCGCCTTCCCACCGCGCCGTTCTGTGGATAACTAACCCCGCAGCGCCGGGTTCTTTGACGCCTACAACAAGTTATCCACAGCCAGACTTCGCACTACCTACCGCCTGTGTGGGCCTGCGCTTAGTCTCAGCGCCATGGCGGCACCCAAGATTAGCGAACGACTCCGCGAATTTACCCAACCCACCGGTGAGGAAGAGCTCCTCGCCGTCGATTATCCTCGCCCGCGTCTGCGCATTAGCCCGTGGCAAGCCTGCGCCGTGGCGGTCATTCTCGTCGTCGGCGTGGTGGCGTGGCTTGGCATCAACGCCCGCTCCGATGAATCCTCGGGCATGCCCGAGCCTGCGGCAATAAGCGGTGATTCTGGCACTGCACCCAGTGCAGAGCACAGTGAAATCATCGTCTCTGTCATTGGCGAGGTGGCCGAGCCCGGCTTGCAGACCCTCGAGCCCGGCGCGCGCGTCGCCGATGCCCTCGACGCCGCTCAACCCCTTCCCGGTGCAGACACAATCGCGCTCAACCATGCCCAGCGGCTTTCCGACGGCCAGCAGCTCCACATCCTTCCCTCCGGCGCCGCCCCACCTCCCGCACCCGGCGAACCAGCCCCATCCGGCGGCAACGGCATCAGTACCGGCGGCGTGAGCCTGAATAACGCCACCGCGGAGGAACTTACAGAACTCAAGGGCGTTGGCGAGGTCACCGCGCAAGCTATCGTGGCGTACCGCGAGGAACATGGCGGCTTCCAAGATATTGAGGAATTACTCGAGGTCACCGGCATCGGACCGGCGAAGCTAGCGCAGCTTAAAGACCAGGTCCAGCTCTAAGCTGAGTACAAGTGCGCCATGCGAGAACTGCGGCTCGTCCCCGGCGCGGCCACCGCCTGGCTGGCTGTCATCGCTGTGCTGCTAGGCGGCCGTGGCTGGGCAATCTTTATCATTGCGGCGGTCGTCGGGTGCTGCCTGATCGCCCGCCAATGGGGCCAAGCGCTATTTTCCGGAATGGTCGCGACAGCCGCGGCGCTGGTTGCCGCGGTGCGCCAGGCCCGTGCCGCTGTGTTCGACCTCGGCACCGAGGTTACCGGCCGCCTGACCACCGCGCCGACGCAGACTAGCACGGGCGGCTGGCTGCTCAAGCTCAAGGTGCCAGGGTATCCGACTCAACTGCCGGTCTTTAGCTCGGAACCGGTCCCGGCCGCTGCGGGCGCCGACCTCACGGCCAGGGTGGAGGTGAGGGAGTCGGATAGGGCGGGCGTCGGAAAGCTCAGCGCCACTGCCACAGACGTGCAGGTTACCGGTGAGCCCGAAGGCCTAGCCGGCTGGGCGGCCCACGTGTCCGACACATTTCGCGCGCTGGTTGTAGATACCGTCGGTCCTTCCAGCCAGGGCCTGATTCCTGGCATGGTGCTCGGCGATACTAGCCTGCAAAGCTCTTCAGAGCGCGACCTGTATATCATCACCGGCCTTTCGCACTTAAGCGCAGTTTCCGGTGCAAATGTCGCCATCGTGTGCTCCGCCGCAGCCATGGTCTGCGCTGCCTTCGCGCTGGGGCCATGCGCCCGCGTGGCTGCCTCGCTGTGTGCCTTGGCCACCTATGTTGTGCTCGTTGGGTTTGAACCCTCCGTCCAGCGCGCGGCCGTCGCCGGGGTAGTGGGCCTGCTCGCCGTGCTTAATTCCACGCGCATGGAGCCGATTCATGCCTTAAGCCTCGGCATCATTGCCCTGCTCTTCGTGGATTCCGACCTCGCCGTGCACTTTGGTTTCGCACTTTCTTGCGCGGCGACGCTCGGCATCGTGGCGCTTAGCCCGCTCATTTATAAACACTTGGCCACAACCGGCTGGCCTGCCATCTTTCTGCGCGTGGTCGCTGTGGCCATTGCCGCCGATATCGTTACCCTGCCGCTGGTGGCGCTTATGTCTGGCGAGGTCTCCGTGGTCTCCGTGTTGGCCAATATCCTGGTTGAGCCCGCCACCGTGCCGATTACCATCGTGGGGCTTATCGCCGCCGTCTTCGCCCAGCTCGGTCCGCTCGATGTACTAGGTGCGGGCCTGTTGCGCCTTATAGAACCCTTTTCGTGGTGGATTAATACCATCGCCCACGGCGTGGCCCACCTGCCGGTGGTCACCATCCTCGCCAGCCCGCTTTTTACGCTGCTTGCCTACGCCTGGATCATTGCCGGACTCCTCTATCACCGCCCTTGGCTGACTCTGGCGTTGACGCTAGCGGGCATCGCCTGGCTCGGTGTGGCGGCAGGTTAGAATGGCGGGCATGCCTCCAGTACACCTCATCCTCGGCGACGATGAATTCCTCACCGAACGCGCCCGCCTGCAGATTCAGCGTGCCGCAGCCGAGGAGAGCGGCCCAACCGGTGCTCGTCCCGAGCTGACCAAGCTTAAAGCTTCCGAAGTCTCCGAGGGCGAAATCCTCGAGGCCACTAGCCCCTCTCTTTTTGGAGATAGCCGCGTTATCGTCATCAGTGACTGCGAGCGAGCCGGCAAGGAAGTAGTCGATATCATCCTGCGTGCCTGCGTGAACCCCGCGCCGGGCATGACCATGGTCATCATTTACTCCGTGACGGCCAAGACCCTAAAGAAAAAGAAGAAGCAACCTGAACTGGTGGCCAAGCTGCGCAAGATTGCCGAGGTTCACGAAGTCTTCTCGCTCTATCCCAATGAGCTGGGGCAGTGGGCCACCCGCGAATTCTCCTCCCACGGTGTGCGCCCGACCCCGGACGTCATCCATGCCGTGCTCGAAGGCGTGGGCTCTGACCTACGCGAGCTGGCCTCTGCCATCTCCCAGTTGGTGTCCGATACCGGCGGCAACGTCACCCGCGAGGCCGTGCAGAACTACTACGTCGGCGTGGCCGAGGTTGCCAATTGGGATATTGCCGATGCCGCCGTTGCCGGCCGCGTCGAAGCCGCCGTGTCCACCTGCCGCCGCGCCCTGCAGCTTGGCGCCAGCCCCGTGGCGATTGCCGCAGCGCTAGCCAATAAGGTCGGAGCCGTAGCCCGCCTGTATTCCGCCCGCGGGGACCAGTATTCTTTAGCTAGCCAAACCGGCCTAGCACCCTACGTGGTCAAGATGACCCAGCCGGTGGCTCGCCGCTGGTCCGCCGATAATGTCACCAAGGCCGTCATCCTCGTCTCGGAACTCGATGCCGCCGTCAAAGGCCAAGGCGGTGAGCCCGAATTCGCCATAGAGGCGGCCGTCAAACGAGTCGCGGAACTGGCGCGATAAGCTAGAAGCTATGTCTGAGACGCAAGTGCAGGAATTCGCCGGTCGGCTCTTTGACATGGCACGCGAGGGCAGCTTGGACCTCCTGGCCTATATCGACCACGGCGTAAATATTGACCTCGTGAACCAGGACGGTCAGTCCTTCCTCATGCTCGCGGCCTATCACGGCCACGCCGAGCTGGTTACCGCACTTGCTCGCGCCGGCGCGGACGTTAATCTGCTCAATGACCGCGGCCAATCGCCCCTGGCCGGAGCCATCTTCAAGAAGGAAGACGCGGTCATCGACGCCCTCCTAGCTGCCCACGCCGATCCCACCGCCGGTCAGCCCTCCGCGCTGGATTCCGCCTGCATCTTTGGCCGAGAGGACCTTCTCCCGCGCCTGGGAAGCGAGGCAGGGGAGTGACCTGGACATCCTTTTTTACCCTCCTTCTTATGAATTTGGTGGGCGTTGCCTCACCCGGACCGGACATCATCTTGGTGACCCGTTACGCCACCCGATCGCGCCGCCACGCTGTCGCTGCGGCTGCAGGCATCCAAATCGGCGTGCTTTTTTGGTGCGCCGCCACCGTTTTCGGCGCCGCCGCGCTGCTGACGGCTTTTCCGGAAATTTTGGGAGCGGTTCAGGCCGTTGGCGGCTGCTTCCTGGTGTTTATGGGCTCGCGCGCGCTGCGCAGCGGTATCGCCCAACGCGCTAACCCGCCGGTTGATCTGGAAGACGCCGCCGCCCAGCTGGGCCGCCTGCGCACCGCTTTCAAAGTCGGCCTAGCCACGAATATGTCCAACCCGAAAATCGTGCTCTTCCTCGCCGCGATGATTGCCCCGCTGCTGCCGGCCAGCCCGCCCATCTGGTTGGCCATCGGGTTGACGCTGTCCTTATCGCTTTCGGCCTTCCTCTTTTTCCTCGTCGTTGCCACGGTAATTTCTACCAACGCCGTGCGCCGCAAGCTCATCGCCGCTGGTCCGTGGATCGATATCGGCTCGGGCCTGTTTTTCATTATCGCCGGCATCGTCCTTATTGTCTCCGGTGCGCAGAACCTCCTGCACTAAAACAGCCGCGGCATTCCCTCCGCCACCGTGTCGAGCACCCACTGGGTCCAGCGGGCGACGGTGGAGGCGCGCCGCCGGGACGTCGCCAAGCTCAGCCCCAATTCCTCCATCGCCGCAATAATCTCCGCGGTGCTGGCGACCGCGCCGCGAGCCAAGCTGAGTTCGAGCACCTCGCGAAATACCCGTCGCGCCGCCAACGTCCGTATGAGCGCCGCATTTCGGGCATCGCGCTGCGGCTGTTCGATAATTCGCCTCCCGAGCTCGGTGGGCTCCCAGGCCTCATCCACCGGCACCGCCAACCCCAGGTAGCGCGCGGCGTTGGCATAATAGTCCGCCTGCCGCGGATCGAAATCATAGCGCTGAGTAATCTCTGCCTTACTCAGCGGCTGCAGCGCCATGAGCTCCAAGAGGTTGACCACCCGCTCAAAGTTATTGGCCTGCGGAAAGGGCACCTCCGGCTCGACGTCGGGCTCCACCGCCCGAACGATATCCAGCGCTGCCTGCGCATCCAGGTGCGAGGCCGATAGTGCGTAGCGGGCGCTATCGACCAGCGCAATGCTGCGAAAATCGGCCGGATCCCTAAATTCATAGCGGTATAGGTGGAAAATGCCATTGGAATACACCAGGTAAACCGGTACCACTTCCTTTGCCAGGCGCTGTTGGAAGCGCCGGTAGGGAAAATAGAGCTGCCGGATATTGAAATCATCCGAGAGGTGATTTTTCGCCTCCACCAGCACTAGATGCTCGAGCGATTCAAAACCGCCGTCGATTTCCATCTGTGCGCGGTCCACCGCGACCTCCACGCCCAGGTCCGGCAGCCGCACCTGCATCTCGCGCGTGGACATGCGGCCTGCCACCGTAGCTTGCAAAGGCCCGCAGGCCAGAAAGTCTTCTAGCATCCCGCTTGCCGACGCCCCATTTAACGCCACCGCCTCCGAGCTCACCCTCTCCAACGAGAGGGTATCTAGACCCGCTGGCAGCTGCAGCGTACGTACCTCCCCGCGCTGTGCCTGCGGAAACTTCTCGTAGAGGTTGAACCGGCCCACCAAGTATTCGCTGCGGCTTACCGGCACGATGCCGAGCTGCAGGCGCTGAAAGATCCAAGGCCGCGAGGTGGAAAAATCATGCTTGGCCATCAACCGTGGCTGCCGAGCAGAGATTTTCTCCACTTCCCGCGCGCTGATGAAAAAATACCCGCGCCGTTCCAATTCTTCGCCGTAGCCAGCCGCCAAGATGCGCAGCCAACCCCAGTCATTAACGCCTAGCTTCACCGACTCCGGAACGCCAAAACGTGCCCGCAGCTCCTCCTGCAGCTCCCGCCCCGCGTGCGCCTTCGGCCCGCTAGTCACCGCTGACCTCATAATTGCGCACCAGTACCTCATCGACCTTGCCGCGCTTCGAAGCGACGGAATTGATCGCCCGCGTTGCCCCCACGATGCCTACCTCATAATCCGCATAGAGCTCTCGGATGAACTCGGTGGCTGAATTCGACAGCAGAAACTTTGCCCCGCGTTTGTCCAACTCATCGCAGACCTCTTTGAGCCGTTCTTGCTCCGCGCGGTCAAAGCCGCCCTTTTGATAGCCGGTAAACGAGCTCGTCACATTGACTGGGTCATAGGGCGGGTCGAAATAGACAAAATCGCCTTCGCCTGCTTCTGCCACCGCTGCGGCGAAATCGCCTTGGGAAAAGATCACCTCATTTTCCGCAAAATAGCGGTGCACCGCACGCAGCGTGTCTTCATCGCAAATGGTGGGATTCTTATAGCGCCCGAACGGCGCATTAAATTGACCTGCCGTATTCACGCGATACAGGCCGTTATAGCAGGTGCGGTTGAGATACAGCGTTCGTGCAGCACGCTCGACAGGGGAGAGGGCGGCAAACCGCTTCGCATCCCTGTCCACTGCGCGCAGCGCATAGAAAAACTCCGCCTCATTGGGATAGCTCACGAGCTCTGCAATGAGCTCGTCGACGCCGCCGCGTACCACCTCATATAGGTTGATGAGCTCAGCATTGAGATCATTGACCCGTGCGCCGGCTGGTTGGAGAGAGAAAAGCACCGCGCCGCCACCGATGAAGGGCTCATAAAACCGCCGCGGGTTATCCGCCGGTAGGGCGGCGTGGATATGTGGTAAGAGCTGGCGCTTCCCGCCCGCCCATTTCACCAGTGGCTTAACGTTTTTCATCGTTGACTCATCTTAGCGGCCCTACCCGACACGAGCACCATTGGGCTTTCGAACGTGCGGGCGGATAACTGGAGCGGATGGCTGGCCGCACAGATACTTTGGTTGTCTAACATCACAGCTTTGTTAAATAGTTCTATGACGGGCCTAAACGTACGGCCGGCCGGTAGTAAATTCTTCCCGTGCGCACGGCTGTTTCCATAGTCGAATATTAGGTAATAAAATCACCCCAAACGCCTTAGTTTGTAGGGAAATACCATTTTCACCTAAAGATTTAAGGGTTTAGAAAACGAAAGTAAGGCCCTTAGAGCGTCGGGACAGAAAGGGGCATTTATGCCGCGTATATCACAAATCCGAGTCGCTGCGCTCAACCTCGTCATCGAAGCCGGATACGGCGGGTTTACTATGGAGGAACTCGCCCAAAAGGTAGGCGTTTCCCGCCGTACCCTTTTTAATTACATAAAAGACAAAGAATCGGCAGTTTTAGGTCCCGAATTTTCGGAGGAACTAGAGCACCAATTTCAGAATTTCGCCGCCGGGCTGCCCACCGGAAGCCTGCGCGAAGATTCTGAAATCGTGGCCAAAGCCGTATTTGACCGCGCCGTGGGTGATGAGTTCTTCCCCGAAATTTCCCAGCTGACGGCCCAGGCGCTAGCTAAGGATACGAAGCTGCGTGCCCTGTATTACCAGCGCAATAGCCGCACCATTGAGCGCCTCCGCCAAGCCGTGCAGGCCCGTGAGGGCTGGAAATCCTCCGATTCGCGCCTCACGCCGACCGTCAACATCATCCACACCCAGTTCCTGACCGCCTTCGAGATTTTTGTGGAAACCCGTGGTGGAACTTCGCTTAGTGAAGCCTTCCGCAACGCCGGTGCCATCTTCGAAGATTACTTCAACGACGAACTGGCCTAAGCCTCCCCGCTCGGGTCTAGGCTAAGAAAATCCCCCGGTGCGCTCCGTAGAGTGCGACCGGGGGGATTGTCAGCGCAATGGCTCTTAGTCCATCTTGTTGAACGCGGAAGCCATGCCGGACTTCTTGTTGGCTGCAGTGTTGCGGTGGAAGACACCCTTGGACACGGACTTGTCCAGGGCGCGGGATGCCACGCGCAGCTGCTTTTCAGCAGCAGCCTTGTCGCCAGCGGTAACGGCCTCGCGGAACTTGCGGATCTCGGTACGGACGGCGGAGCGAACGCTCTTGTTGCGCTGGCGTGCCTTCTCGTTGGTGATAACGCGCTTCTGCTTGGACTTGATATTTGCCATGAAAAATACCTCTTAGTAATCGAAAGTGATTGACGTAGGAACCGACCTACTCGGACTACTCCCGCGGCCAGCAATCGCTGGCACGCTCGGCGCTGGTATTCGAAGAGCGAACCCAAGGTCCTGCCCGCCCCGACCAACGCGCCCGGCAAGTAAGTAACCAACATACAATAGCAGTACCGAACCCGACCTGCCAAAACTCTCAGCATGGCCGCCGTCTGTGCGACTGGTTAGGCCCAGTGGTAGCGCGCGCGTAACCTATTCGCGATTCTTTCGAACCGGCGTTCGGGAAAAAGTGTGCCTTGTCGGCGCACCTGTTCTTCGGAAACCTCCAGCAAGCGGTCGAGGCGCACCCAGCAATCGCACCCGGATTCGTCCCACTCGCCGGCGCCGATTTCCAGCCAGGCGTCGTCAAGCGCATGCTTCGGGTTGGGGGAGATAAGCAAACCCATCACCGTGGTGCGCGTGCGGCCGACAACCAGGATGGCGCGCTCACGCGGCGGGGCCTGCTTGCCTTCGGCCGGGGCCCATACCCAGACCACCTCGCCGGAATCAGCCTGGCCATCCATATCGGGGGAGAAAAATATGGAGCGGGGGTGAGAGGCGGTGGCCTCGACCCGGATATCAGCGGCCTTGCGCGGCTCGTGGAACTCGTCCGACCTATCCAGCCCCAACCGGGAATTAATGCGGGTCAGGCCGGTGTCTATGGGCTCGCGCTCGCTGATTCCCAGCGCTTGGCGCAGTCGGGTGAGCATGGCGCTTTTCATGTCGACTATTGTAGACGTATGTCTGAAAACTTTGCGGCCACGACGTTTACGGATCCCGCCCGAATCCGAAACTTCTGCATTATTGCTCACATCGACCACGGCAAGTCGACGCTGGCGGACCGCATCCTGCAGCTATCCAAGGTGGTTGCGGAGCGCGATATGCGTGACCAGTTCCTCGATAATATGGACATCGAACGCGAACGCGGTATCACCATTAAGGCGCAGAACGTACGCCTGCCCTGGGTACCCCAGTCCGGTCCGGACGAAGGGGAGCAGATCGTCCTCCAGATGATCGATACCCCCGGCCACGTGGACTTTACCTACGAGGTCTCCCGCGCCCTCGAGGCGTGTGAGGGTGCCATCTTGCTTGTCGACGCCGCCCAGGGCATCGAAGCCCAAACCCTTGCCAACCTGTACCTGGCGATGGAAAACGACCTGGAAATCATCCCGGTCCTCAATAAAATCGACCTGCCGGCCGCCGACCCGGAAAAGTACGCGCTGGAAATCGCCAATATCATCGGCTGCGAGCCAGAAGAGGTCCTGCGCGTATCCGGCAAGACCGGCGAGGGTGTGGTCGAGCTGCTGGACAAGGTCTGCGAGTTGGTGCCGCCGCCGTCCTCCGAGTTCGACGCGGATGCGCCGGCCCGCGCCATGATTTTTGACTCCGTCTATGACACCTACCGCGGCGTTGTCACCTATATCCGCATGGTCGATGGCAAGCTCACCCCGCGCCAGAAGGTCACCATGATGTCGACCAACGCTAACCACGAGCTGCTCGAAATCGGCATCGTGTCCCCCACGATGCAAAAGTGTGAAGGCTTGGGCCCCGGCGAGGTGGGCTACCTCATTACCGGCGTAAAGGACGTGCGCGAGACCAAGGTGGGCGATACCGTCACTTGGTCCAACGGCGGCGCCGAAACTCCGCTCAAGGGCTATAAGGACCCGGACCCAATGGTCTATTCCGGCCTTTTCCCCATCTCCCAGGCTGATTTCCCAGACTTGCGCGATGCTTTGGAAAAGCTGCAGCTTAACGACGCCTCCCTTACCTTCGAGCCCGAAACCTCCGTCGCCCTCGGCTTTGGTTTCCGCTGCGGGTTCTTGGGCCTATTGCATATGGAAATTACCCGCGACCGCTTGGAGCGCGAGTTCGGCCTCGATCTGATTTCCACCGCGCCGTCGGTGACCTACCGCGTGGTGGCCGAAGACGGCGAAGAAAAGTGGGTTCACAACCCGTCGGACTGGCCGGAAGGAAAGCTTAACGAGGTCTACGAGCCGGTGGTGAAGATGACCGTCATCGTGCCCGAGCAATTCGTCGGCCCCACCATGGAGCTCTGCCAGTCCAAGCGCGGCCAGATGGGCGGCATGGATTACCTTTCCGAGGACCGCGTGGAACTGCGCTACACCATGCCGCTTGGTGAAATCATCTTCGACTTCTTCGATATGCTCAAGTCCCGCACCAAGGGCTACGCCTCGTTGAACTATGAAGAGGCCGGCGAGCAGCTCGCGGACTTGGTCAAGGTCGATATCCTGCTCAACGGCGACCCGGTCGACGCCTTCTCCGCCATCGTCCACCGCGATTCCGCCCAGTGGTACGGCAATAAGATGACCAAGAAGCTTAAAGAGCTCATCCCGCGCCAGCAGTTCGAGGTGCCGGTGCAAGCGGCCATTGGTTCGAAGATCATTGCCCGCGAGAACATCCGGGCCATGCGCAAGGACGTGCTGGCCAAGTGCTACGGCGGCGATATCTCCCGTAAGCGCAAGCTGCTGGAGAAGCAGAAGGCCGGTAAGAAGCGCATGAAGACGCTGGGCTCCGTCTCGGTGCCGCAAGAGGCTTTCGTGGCTGCGCTGTCTACCGACGCCGACGATTAACCCCGTACCCCCTATTGGCAAAGTGGAGCCGAATAGATTCTTAACATTTCGTTAACGGCTCCCGGGGTGCGGCCGGCAAAAGTTCAAAGTGAGCTGCTTCTATAGGGCGTCCCCACGGCCGGGGACGCCCTTTTAATCTAGTTGCAGTCGGTGTTTTGGCGGCGTTAAATTTCGATTCGAAAGCGACCGATGACTCGCCTGGTGAGCCACAGCCACTTTCGACCTGCCCCGCAAATTCTTGACCAAGGTTGGATTTTTAATGAAGCTTCGCTCTCGCGCTGTGGCCCTTTGCGCCGCCGCAGCCGCCACTACGTCCCTTGTCCCCGGCGTTGCCCAGGCAGCCACCACGACCCCAATTGAACACGTCGTTGTCATTTACTCGGAGAATATTTCCTTCGACCACTACTTTGGCACCTACCCAAACGCCCTGAATAAGGACGGCGAAAAGCTGCAGGGCAGCGACAAGGACGCCCCAAAATTTACCGCCAAGAAAGACACCCCCAAGGCGAAAAACCTCGAAAATGATGGCGTAATGGGGAACAAGAACCCCAACTCCGTCAAGCCTTTCCGCATCGGGCCAGACCATGCAGTGACTACGGACCAGAACCACCACTACGGCGATGAGCAGGCCGCATACAACGGCGGCAAGATGGACAAGTTCCCGGAGACTGTATCCACCGACATCGATAAGTCTTCCAACGGCTATTATGCCGTTCCAGGCATGACTATGGGCTATTACGACGGCAATACCGTCACCGGAATGTGGAACTACGCGCAAAACTTTGCGATGAACGACAATAGTTACTCCACTATCTTTGGCCCATCCACCCCAGGCGCGCTGAATCTAATTTCCGGAACCGTGGCCGGCGGGACCATGCATGACCCAGCCACGGGCGAGCAGAAGAAGATCGAACCTGGCAAGAACCACGCCCTCGCTGGGGTATCCGAAGATGGCAAGACCGCCACTGTTGTCGGCGACCCAGATCCGCTTTACGACGACTGCTCGAATAACTCTTCCGCTGGCACCAACCAGGTCACCGCGATGCACTCCAAGAACATCGGTGACCAGCTCAATGACAAGGACGTCACTTGGGGCTGGTTCCAAGGCGGCTTCCGGCCAACCGAGGAAGCTACAGACGACGCTCGCGCACGCTGCGGCGCCTCCCACACCACGCTGACCGGCCAGAACCAGACGGACTATAACCCGCACCACCAGCCGTTCCAGTACTACGCTTCCACCGCGAATCCGCACCACTTGGCGCCGTCGAGCGATGACATGATCGGCAAGACTGACCGCGCCAACCACCAGTACGATCTGCAGGACTTCGATACCGCTCTGGAGCAGGGCAACCTGCCGGCCGTGTCCTTCCTGAAGGCTGCCAACTACCAAGACGGACACGCCGGTTACTCCAACCCGCTAGACGAGCAGGCCTTCATCACCCATTACATCAATGAGCTGCAAAATTCCCCAGAGTGGGATTCCACTGCGGTCGTTATCGCCTACGATGACTCCGATGGCTGGTACGACCACAAGGCCCCAGAAATCCGCAATGGTTCCAATGACCCGCATCAGGACAAGGAAATCTGCACCGCCGCCGCAGCAAAGGTAGGCGTTGCCGGCGGAAAGGACGGCCAGTGCGGGCCGGGTACCCGCCAGCCTTTGCTGGTTATCTCGCCATACGCGAAGACTAACCACATCGACTCCACCTACACCGAGCAGACTTCCGTCACCAAGTTCATTCAGGACAATTGGGGACTCGGCCGTCTAGGGGGCATTGCCTTTGACGAGCGCGCCGGCGAGCTCAACAACATGTTTGACTTCAACGCCGCCCACAAGGCCCCGAAGCTTTTCTTGAACGAGACCGACGGTACCGTGGCCAAGGACTACGCCTCCATTGAAAAGGTGGATAACTCCTCCCGCGCCGGCACCAACCTCAAGGACGTCGTCGAGGGCATGGACGACCCCAAGGTCACCGAACAGGGCGTTCCCAATATCACCAAGCTGCACCAAGATGCGAAGCCACAGCCAGGTGCGAATAAGCCCGATGATTCGAGCTCCAGTTCTTCCGCTGGTTCTTCTAAGGGCGGTATCATTGCGGCTATCCTTACGGCTCTGGGCGTCGGCGCAGGGGTTGTCGCTTGGTACATGAATGGCCACCCCGGCCTAGACCTGAAGAAGCTGCAAGATTTTAAGCTCCCGCCATTGCCCAACCTCCCGTTTTAATCAATGAAAACCTTCCATTTTGCCACCGCCGCGGTGCTTGCCATCGCGGCCATAGGTCCTACTGCCGTCGCCCAAAGCTCCTTGAGCTCTCTCGGTTCTAGCTCGTCTAGCTCGCGAGACTCGCGGCCGGCGGCGTCGACAAGCACAAGCGCGAAGCCGAAAGAACCACAGCTGAATGTGCGCGACGTGTATTCATGTCCTACGCCGGAGAAGGTACAGGGGCAGGCATCGTGGAAGATCTATAACACCTCGGGGCTTGCGCTCACCGTCTACGTGGCAGATGATGCGGGCAACGCCTACCAGGTCCTCGAGCGCGTGGGCACCCCAGCCAAGCGCGCCTGGGCCCCGAAACTGCAGGACGGCACATACCACCTCGCCTGCGTTTTCCACAATGATTCGGCCGTGAAATCTGATGATTTTGCGGTCACCGGTTCCACCATCACCGATGCTCCCAAGATGGTCCCCATTACTGACCGTGAGGTCGCGGCCGTGGCCATTCAGCAAGCGGCCAGGCAGAAAAAGCGTGTGCCCGAGCTACAGAAGAAAGCCCACGCTCTTGCTGAAGCCACCTCGAAAGATCGCCGCGCTGCCCAAGCGGCCTACCTTGACTACCTCGAGACCTACCGATCCTTCGACGATTCCAGTGAGATGTGGCCGGGGCCCGGCTTGGAGGGGTACAGGGACGTCGAAAAGCTGCTGTGGTCCAGGCGCCCCGTCAAGGATGCGGCGAAGCCTGCCCGCGCGCTTGCCGACGCCGTCGATAAAACCGCCCGCGCCCTCGATACCTCCCATTTCGCCATTCCCGCCCCCGACTACGGGCTGCGCACCCATGAAGTAATGGAGGAATTCGAGCGCTTCGATATGCGCGGCGAACGCGATTTCGGCGCCCATGCCCTGCCCACCGCGCTGCGGGGCGACGTTATTTCAACCCGGCTGACGCTGGATGCCGTCCGCTCCCTTGTCGAGGGCCGTGGGCTCGATACCTCGCCCATCTATGAGCAGCTGGATGACCTCGACAAGCTCGCCGCAGAATTCGATGAAAAATATGACACTGCTTTTGATAAGTGGTCCCAGAAGGACCGGATGCGTGTGCAGTCCGCCGTCGCGCGTGCCAATGAACTGCTTGCCCCTGTCGCCACGATGACCGTAGTCAGAAGGATGGATTAGTGCCCTGCCCGTTTAATTTTTCCCGCCGCTCGTTCCTCTCTGGGCTCGCGGCCACCGCCGCGCTTTCTGGCTCGGCAGCAGCTGCCAATGCGCAGTCCAGCCTCGCGGGCTCTTCCTTTGGTTCCTCTAAGCGAAGCGAAGGCGCTGCTGACCATGCTTCTCCATCGCCGCGCACCGAGGCGGACGCTCCGCTCGAACTTCCTTTCCACGGCGAGCACCAGCAGGGGATCGTGACCCCAGCCCAAAAGTATTCCGAGGTCGTCGCCCTCGATGTACAGTTCACCGAGAAATCGCGCTTAGAGAAGTTGCTTCGCACCATGACCGAGCGTGCCCGCATTCTCACCTCCGGCGGCGCTACTGCGGCCGATGGCATTGCCTATCCCGCCGGCGATTCCGGGGAGCTAGGACCGCAGCTTCCCACCGATAGTTTGTCCATTACCCTCGCCGTGGGCAATTCGCTTTTCGACGACCGCTTCGGTCTTAAACCCCACAAACCCGCCCACCTAAGTTCCATGCAGGCTTTCGCCGATGACACGTTGGAGGAGGAGCTATGCCACGGCGACCTCGCTCTGCAGATTTGCGCCGACCAGCACGATACCGTCATTCACGCGCTGCGCGATATCTTGCGGCACACCCGTGGAGATGTGGCCGTGCGCTGGCGCCAAAACGGTTATATGAATGAACCGCGGCCGTCTGGCACCCAGCGCAACCACCTTGGGTTTAAAGACGGCATCGTCAATCCAGCCGAAAAGGACCAGGACAAGCTGGTGTGGGCCGGTACAGACGAGCCGGACTGGGCCGCCGGCGGCAGCTATATGGTGGTTCGACTAATCGCTATGTATACGGAATTTTGGGATCGCATCTCCATTGCTGAGCAGGAGCAAATCTTCGGCCGCGACCGTGCAACCGGTGGCCCGCTTTCCGGTGGCGACGAATATGCCGAGCCCAACTACCTCGACGATGCCACCGGTGATGTCATCCCCACCGACGCGCATATTCGTTTGGCGAATCCGCGCACGCCAGAAACCGCGGACCAGCTCATGCTGCGCCGCGCCTATAACTACGACAATGGCGTGCGCGATAACGGCACCCTCGATGTCGGCCTCGTCTTTATCTGCTTCCAGCAGGACTTGGAGCGTCAGTTCATTACGGTGCAAAAGCGCCTCGAAGGTGAACCCCTAGCGGACTATATTCGCCCCTATGGTGGTGGCTATTTTTATGCTTTGCCCGGCGTCGCTGATGACTCCGACTTTTTCGGCCGCTCCCTCCTCCAAGCCTAGAAATGCTTCACCGACTCGCACTGTGCGGGAAAGCCGTGTGATCTGGGAAGCGTCCGCCCAAAAAATGAGGGCAGGGTCTTCAGCTTGAATTGGCCCACGGCGGGACCCAGACTATTCGGCCCCGCCGCCGCGCTAACCGGCCGCGCACCGGCGGGGCGTTCGGGTCATCGTCATTGACGCCGTTGTGGTACGGACACGCCACACTGAGATTCGCCATATTGGTCTCACCTCCGTGTTTCCACGCCTGCAGATGATGAATCTGGCACTTATCAGCCGGATAATTGCACTCGGCCCACGGGCACGTGGGGTTTTCCGCGCTCGCCATCAGCCGCTGCTTGTCCGAGGCATGCCGCGAGGTGCGATACAGGTTCACCGGTCCCTCATAGGGATGGACGAGCGTGACAAGTCCGCAGTCGGCAAGGCTCTTTTCCACCAGTTTGGCACCGCTGATTTCGGCCCCATTGGTCAACCGCAGCGTAATTTCCTCGCCTCCACCGTCGAGGATTTCATCTAATTCATCGAGCTGGATGATGATATTCGTCATCGCGGCAGGGCGCGCCGTGGCCCCGCCGCGGAAGAAAATATTCTCCACGGAATCCAAGGGGTTCTTTTCGCCGATGCTGGCGTGCAGGTCAGCGATGAAATCGGAATCACCGGTAATCGAAAGCGTCGACGGCCCGCCCTTGCGCCGCGTCATTTGCACGCCCTTTTCCGGCTGCCGTGGCGGGTACATCTCTTTCAATCGCGTGCGCGCGAGCCGCTCTACATCCTGGTTTGTCGCGCACAATTCAGTGCGCAGCGCCCACGCGTCCCGCTTGGATTTCGTGCGGGAGACGTATTTTTCAATGAGTTTCAACGTGGCCAGGCAATGCGTGGTGGCCCGGCACGAGCGCTGCCGGCGGGTGAAGGAGGTGGGGCCAAAGTAGACGTCGGCAAGCGCGAGCAGGCTACGAGCTTCCTGCCGGGGCAGGCCCAGCCGACGCAAATCCGCCTCGCGCACGCCGGAGACCTCGCCGAGAAGCTCCATCGGCGAGGCAAGTTGGCGGGCGTAGTCCTGCAAGCGGGTCATGCCCGTGAGCATAAGACACCCCGCAGGACCGGGGTAGCCCACCCGCGCCAGCCTGTGGATAACTCGCCTCTCCCGTCACACCGCCCCCGAACCCACCCGGCAGCCTGTGGATAACCTGCGGTACCCTCGAATGCGAAAGCGAGAAAAGGAGCCCACCATGACTGACCCGACCAAGCGAATCCGTCCCACCAACCCCGGACGCCTGGCTGCCCCACGCCAGGCCCAGCAGCTGCCGCCCCTGCCGGTGACACGGGCGCGCATTGGCGAGCGGATGGCCACCGAGGTTTTCCAGGAAATGGGCGAGGGGATGCTCGAGGAGTTGCAGAACTTCCGCCGCGATCTGCACCGCAACCCGGAAATCGGCCTGGATCTGCCGCGCACGCAGAAGAAGGTTTTGGAAGCGCTCGAGGGCCTGCCGCTGGAGATTCACGTGGGCCAGGACTTGAGTTCAGTGGTGGCCGTGCTGCGCGGCGGCCAGCGCGGCGAGCGGCCGGTGTCGGTGCTTTTGCGCGCGGACATGGACGCCCTCGAGGTACGCGAGCAGACCGGCAGCCCGTTTGCCTCGACGAATGGGTATATGCACGCCTGCGGGCACGACCTGCATACCGCCGGACTGGTGGGCGCGGCGCGGATTCTGTGTGAGCATCGGGAGGAGCTGCACGGCGATGTCACGTTTATGTTCCAGCCCGGCGAGGAGGGGCCGGGCGGCGCGTTGCCGATGATTGAAGAGGGCGTGCTCGACGCCGCTGGCCGACGCCCCATTGCCGCCTACGGCCTCCACGTTGGCCCGCAGGACCGCGGTACCTTCCACTATGTGCCAGGCCCGATGATGGCTAGCTCTTCCAACCTGACCATTACGGTGCTGGGCAAGGGCGGGCATGGCTCCCGCCCGCACGATGCTATTGACCCGGTAGCGGCGCTGGCGGAGATTCAAATGTCTTTGCAGACCGCACTGACCCGCCGCTTCGATGCGCTCGAGCCCATCGTTATTACCGTGACTAACCTATGGGCGGGCGATGGCGCGTATAACGCCATCCCGGAACGCGCGGCCTTGGGGGCGACGGTGCGCGTGCTACGCGATGAGAAGATCGACGCCGTGCGGCAGATGATTACGGAGGTCTCCAGCTCCGTCGCTGCTTCGCACCGGTGCACCGCACAGGTGGATTTCGAGGTCTTGTACCCCACCACCAAGACGAATCCGCGGGAAAATCAGTTCGCTGCTACCTTGTGGAGCCAGATGTTTGGCACCGAAAACGTCCAGCCATTCGATGCCCCGATGATGGCCTCCGAAGACTTCGGCTACGTCCTCGCGCAAGTGCCGGGCACGTTTATGTGGATGGGCACGGCCAATCCAGACAAGCCCGAAAATGAGCGCGAGTGGAACCACTCGCCGATGATGCGTTTCGATGACTCGGTGCTGGGAATGCAGTCCGCGGCACTGGCGGCCGTCGCATTTGAGCGCTTGGCCACCGAAAACGAGCACCCGTCCGCGCAGACGAAGGCCATGCGCGATGCGGCCGGGGTGCAAAAATAATTCATCCCTAGGGATTATGGCCGCTGGCTTAAGCTTTAGGCCATGATCAGAACGAAGTGGAGCACGGCCGGTATCGTTGCCGCTTGTGCGGTGGCGAATTGGCTTATCGGCGTAGTACTGATGAGCATGGATATCGAGGAGTATTCGCCGTCGTTTGAGGAGTACGGGCCCTATATCTGTACCGGTTTTGCGGTGGGCGTGGTGACGATTATCGCCCTGCCCTTTGCGTTAGAGCACCAGCCACGCGAGCTTTCCGACGTCGACTATAGCGGCTCCACCCGTAGCTTCATCGCTGGCTGTATCGTGCTGCTGGGGTCGAGCTCCTATTTTGGTGCGGCTAGTGGAGTCGTGGCTTTCATTTCCATGGTCTCGCGCCGCTCGACTTCGCGCTCGGTGGCCGCAGTGGCGTGCTTCGTGGCGGCGTTTGCGATTGATGCGTTCTTCAACCCCTATATGGCCTGGGACGATATCGGATGGGTTGGTGCCATCTTCGTTGTGGTCGTGATAGTCGCGGGGTTATTGGTAGGCCAAAAGCGCGCCAATCTGCGTGAAAAGCGGTGGCGGGTGGAGCAGCAAGCCCGGATGAATCGCGAAGAGATGCGTGCCAAGGTAGAACGCGCGCGGCGAGAGGAGCGCGAGAATATCGCGCGGGACATGCACGATACGCTCTCGCATCGGCTGAGCCTTGTGGCCATTCATGCGGGTGCGCTGAGCTATCCGCGCGAGGGCGTGCCCGACGAGTTCACAAACGCGGCGCGCACCATCCGCACGGAGGCCCAGAACGCGGTAGAAGATTTGCGCACCGTCCTAAGCGCTCTACGTGAAGATCTTTCCCAGGATCCGCGCACCACCTTAGAAGAGCTAGTCGCGGCCGCGCAGGAGGCCGGCACGCAGGTGACCGTGACCTACGCGGACGGTGCCAGCCCGGATGTTTTTACTGGGCTATCCACGATGGCGCAGCACGCCGTGCACCGCGCAGTACAGGAGGGCCTGACCAATGCGCGCAAGCATGCCGCAGGCCAGCCGGTGAGCATCACGGTGTGTGAGGTGGGCGTCGAGATGCGCAACCCGCTCCCAGTGGCTAAGGCCGAGGAGCGCGCAGGTAGCGGCGTCGGCGGCTACGGGCTGGTGGGACTGCGCGAGCGTGTGGAGCTATCCGGCGGGCGCATGAATGTCCACGTCGGCGAAGAAGGCGAGGAATTTGGATGGAGTATCCGTTTACCGCTAGCGCGCCAGGAGGCCACGCAATGAGCGAAATGAGTTGGCAGTTGCGCCATCCCGATTACGGGCTCATGCGCATTGACCTAGAAGAAACCACGACCCGCGAGGGATGGACAGGAAAGTACTTAGACTCTAAGCGCAGTCTTTTTACCTCTATGGTCGACGGAACTTCGCGCAAGCTCAGCTATACCGATACCGATGCTTCGGCCTATAGCGTGGAATTCCTGCGCGGAAATAGCGATGATAATGCGCCCGAAGACGCAGATCGCATCGAGCTGGTGGAGCGCCGTGGCTATATCGTGCCACAGTTTCGCGGGCAAGGAGCGAGAGTGATGTTTGCGGCGGTGGGGGAGCCGGGCGTCGATAAGCGGCTGCATCGGGTGAACCTGTGGGCGTTGCTCTTGCAGACGGCGCTGACATTCATTGCGGCCACACTAGTCATCGAATTTTTCCCGAAATTCTTCGAAAAGATAAACGAGATTCTCGTGCCCTCGTTCCTCAACGGCGTAGTGGCAGGCCACGCCACTATAGTGCCGGTAGCGCTGGCGAGTCTTGTGGTGCTTACAGTGGCGTATACGCCCGTCGCGTCGAAGTTCTGGCGCGCGCGGTGGAATCAACCAGTGGGAAAGGAAGCATGATGGCAGATACCCTGCGCGTGGTGCTGGTTGATGACGAGGCTCTAGTCCGCAGCGGCCTGCGCCTGCTGCTATCCAACGCGCCCGATATCGAGGTCGTGGCCGAGGCGAGCAATGGCCGAGACGCGGTGGCTACCGTGCTCGACGCGCAGCCCGATGTGGTGTTAATGGATATTCGCATGCCGGTCATGGATGGCATCGCGGCCGTGGAGAAGATTCTATCGGTCCACGCCATGCCGATAATCATGCTTACGGCCTTTGATACCGATTCCTTCATCCTGCGGGCCCTGCGCGCCGGGGCGGCCGGGTTCTTGTTGAAGTCGACGCCGCCGGAATCGCTCATGGCGGCCGTGCGTGCGGCCGCGGCGGGGCAGCCGTTGTTGAGCCCGCAGGTCGTCGACAAGCTGGTGGGCATGCAAAGCCCCGCGCTTTCCGACGCCCATTCACACCACACCCGCACCGCTCGCACCCGGCTTTCCACTTTGAGCTCGCGCGAGCGGGAAATAGCCGGGCTGGTGGCCCAGGGCTTGAATAATCAAGAAATCGCCGAGCAACTGGTGGTGTCCATGGCGACGGTGAAGTCGCATATGCAGCATATTTTGAAAAAGATCGGCGGTACCAGCCGCGTGCACATCGCAATTATGGTCCTAGAGGCGCGTGGCTAATGCCGGAGAATCCTCCCTGCGGGGGATACCGCGCTGGCGGTGGGTCGGCTTAGACTGGTGCGCGTTATGAAGTTGTTCCGAAAATCCGACGAGATGCTCCAGCGCCCGCTGTGGCAGAAAATTCTCATCGCAGTAATCGCTGTCGTCGGCGACCTGTTGGTCTCGTTGATCAGAGTTGGGGAAAGTGATCCCTCAGAGAATCGGATCCTTGTTGGAGCCGCGGTGTTGGTCGGTACCTGGGCGCTTTTGCCTTTGGCTTTGCGCCATGCCGTTGGGGAGCGTGACCCGCGCAGCACGCAGCCCGGCCCGCGCAGTGCGTTGGTAGCCGCAACCATTATTTCGGCGACGGTGACGATTGCTGAGTACCGTCCTTCGGTAATGATAGCGGCGTTTTCTGCGGCCTCGCGCCGCAGCCGGTTGTGGATCGCGCTGGTATGCACGGCCATGGTGGCCTCGAAACTAGTCGACACTGATTTTTCCGGTGCTAAAGGTGCAAATATTCCGTTTCAGATGGGTTATTACGGCAGCGCGCTTATCCCGGCGCTGGTCGTACTGGTTGTTGGGCTGGTTCGCTCGAACCAAAAAGAGCGCACGATTGCGCTGCAGGCGCAGGCGGAGCTCACACACGAGGAAATGACCACGCGGGAGAACTTTGCGCGGCAGGAAGAGCGCGACCGCATCGCGCGGGATATGCACGATACGCTCTCGCACCGGCTGAGCATGATTGCGGTCTATGCCGGCGGGTTGGCCTACCGCAAGGATCTAGATCCGGAAGAGACGCGGCAATCCGCGCGCACGATTCGCGATGAAGCCGAGGCTGCCGTGGGGGATTTGCGTGAGGCGTTGCACTCGCTGCGCAGCGAGGGGCGCATCGATCCGCGCGAGGGCGTGGAATCGCTGGTGGAGCGTTCCCGCCAGGCGGGCATGGACGTGGAAGTGCGCTACCAGGCGGGCGCGGGGCCGCAATCGCTGGAGGAGCTGAGCACCATGGCCGGCCACGCGCTCAACCGCGTGGTCCAGGAGGGCCTGACCAACGCACGCAAGCACGCACCGGGGCAGCCGGTTACCATCACCATCGCCACGCTTGCCGACGCCCTGTCTATCACCATGTCTAACCCCACCGCCCAGACTGGGGAAAAGGCAGGCGTGCACAGTGGTGGGTACGGGATCGTCGGCATGCGCGAGCGCGCTAGCGTGGTGGGCGGATCATTACAGGTACAGGACGGGGAAGAAAGCTTCTCGTGGACGCTGCGCCTGCCAAGGAAGGAAGAAAAGTGAGTGAAATTCGGGTGGTGCTTGTCGACGATGAGCCGCTGCTGCGCCACGGCCTGCGCATGATCTTGGAAGGCGCGCCGGGTATTAGCGTCATTGGCGAGGCCGGCAATGGCAAGGAAGGCATCGAACTTATCCTGGCCGAGGAACCTGATGTGGTGCTGATGGATATCCGCATGCCGGTTATGGACGGCATCGAGGCGACGGCGCAGCTGCACTCGCTCGCCGGCGCGCGCGATATCCCGGTGGTGATGCTCACTGCCTTTGATACCGACGAGTTTATCCTGCATGCCTTGCGTGCTGGGGCGGTGGGATTCTTGTTGAAGACGACGGCGCCGGAGGCGCTGGTGGCGTCGGTAAGAGCAGCGGCCCAAGGCCAGCAACAGTTAAGCCCGAAGGTGCTAGAAAACCTGGTGGGGCTGGCGGCTACGCCGCCGCAGCCGGAGCAGGAGATGATTCAATCCAGTGGGCTAGATGAGCTTAGCGAGCGCGAACATGAAATTGCCCAGCTGGTAGCCCAAGGGCTGAGCAATGCCGAGATTGCCGAGCAGCTTTTCATCTCGCTGACCACGGTCAAAACGCACATGAAGCACATCCTGGCCAAGATCGATGGTACCAATCGGGTGCACATCGCCATTGCAGTGCTTGGCGGCTAGCTCCTGCTGGGGGCGGGACCGACTAGGGCCGACGGAAAATGGCGGAGACTAGCCCGATAAGCGCAATGGCGCCGACGATGATGGAGGCTGCCGGCCAGTATTGCGGGAAGTACTTGAGCGTGTAGCCAAAGACTTGGCCGTCATCGAAGTGCTGCCACAGTGCTACGGGCATCCACCACAGCTTGGTTAGAGCGAGCAGCGCGCCCACGAGGCCGGCGGCAACGCGGCTGCCCCCGCGCAAGAAGAAGCTGGCCGCAACCAGCACAATGCCGACGATGGTAAGAGCAAAAAGCAAGGGAGTTTCGGTGCCCAGCGGAGAGCCGCGCAGCAGGAACTCGTGGTCAATTTCGTGTTGTTCGATGAGGGTATATCCATCGAGTACTACGTCATCTGGGATTCCCATAGGTTAATTCTCCTTAGTTGTGCCCGGAGCGGCTGGGGCGCCTGAGGTGGCATAGGGAAGGCCGACGGAAACGCGGAAATCTGCCACCCTAGAACCGGGTTGTACGTCAATTATAGACAAATCTGTCTTAGAGGGCGTAGTCTGAGGCCCTTGACTCGATACAAGGAGACAGTGTGATTATTACCGGACTTCTCACCGGCATCGTCTTCGGTGCTGTGCTGCAGCGCGGGCGCTTCTGCGTGACCGGCATGCTGCGCGATATTTTCCTCAATAAGACCTGGCGCGGTTTTACCGCTCTGCTCATTTTGATCTCGGTCCATGCCTTTGGCCTTACCCTGTTGGCCGGCGCTGACGTGCTCTCTCCGGAGATTGCTGATTTCAAACCGGTAGCCGTTATTGTGGGTGGTTTCATCTTTGGCCTTGGCATCATCTTGTCTGGCGGCTGCGCCTCCGGAACGTGGTACCGATCCGCTGAGGGCCTAGTCGGCTCGTGGATTGCGCTGCTGTTTTATGGGCTGTCAGCCGCCGCGATGAAATCGGGCCCGTTGGCCGGGGCGAATGATTGGTTCAAGCAGTGGAGCCTGCCGGTAACCACCATCCACGACGCGCTGCATATCTCGCCGTGGATTCTCGTGGCTGTGCTGTGGGGCGTGACCTTTATGCTGTGTCGCCACTACCGCGCCAAGGATGCCGGGCGCCCGAAGGTGGACTTGGGCCAGCCGTGGTACGCCAAGCCGTTGAATATGAATATCGCGGCGGTTGCTGTTGGCATCATCGGCACGGTGGGTTTCGTGCTCTCTGCCGACGCCGGCCGCAATGGTGGGCTCGGCATTACCACGCCGACTGCGGATATCGTGCGCTGGGCCGCCACCGGTGATTCCGTGCGCATGAATTGGGGCACCCTGTTGGTCATCGGCCTTCTGGTGGGTGCTTTCATTGCCGCGAAGTCCGCCGGCGAGTTCCGCGTGCGCGTTCCGGATGCACAGACTGCAACCCGCGCTATTTGGGGTGGCATCATGATGGGTGTGGGTGCTTCGCTGGCTGGCGGTTGCACCGTGGGCAACGGCATGGTGGAAACCTCCTTGTTTAGCTTCCAGGGCTGGGTATCGTTGTTCTTTATGGCACTCGGCGTGGGTGCGGGCGCACGTCTATGGCTCAAGCCGAAGAAGGCGCAGGGCCACCAGTCACGGCAGCCGCAGACCTACTCCACCGAGGAGTCCGTGGATAACTCGGCGGTCTCCGCCGAGGAGAAGGTGCTGCCGAGCTTTGCCTCTGCCACCGGGGCAGTGGCGCTCAAGACCAAACCACAGGCCAAGGAAAAGGCCCGTGCTCTAGGCGGTGGGCGCTACGCGCTGGATACCCTCGGTGCAGTCTGCCCGTTCCCCTTGATTGAGGCCAAGCAGGTCATGGCGGAGCTAGAGCCTGGTGAGGCGCTGGTCATTGATTTTGACTGCACCCAGGCCACCGACTCGATTCCGCAGTGGGCGGCCGATGAAGGCCATGAGATTCGTGATTTCCATCGCGCGGGCGATGCCGGCTGGCAGGTCACGGTAGTCAAAGGCGGCTAATTACATCATTGTCAGCTACTATGTGGAGGCAGAAGAATCGCGCGTGATTCTTCTGCCTCCTTTGTGGTTTGAAAGAAGTTATCTCATGCCCGAGTTTGATGATAATTCCACCGCCGTTGCGGATATTTTGCATGCCTTCGCCGTCTTTGAACGCGAGGAAGAACACGTGCTAGACGCGGAGCTGCGCCTTAACGTGTATGCCAGCTAGACCATGATTCGCGTCTTTTCCGCGCTGCTGCCTTCTGCCGCCGCGCGCGAGCATATGGTACATACGCTTAGGCCCATCCATGCGGCAACCACCAACGAGTTGCGCTGGACGGATCCGGATAATTGGCATGTGACCATGGCCTTTTATGGCGACCAGCCCAATGATGCCGCGGCTGTGCGCGAGCACCTCGCCCACGCGGTGGCTGGGCGCTCGGCGTTGGATGTGCATGTGAGCGGAGCGGGAAGTTTTGAGCAGCGCACCCTGTGGTTGGGCGTCGGTGGCCAGGCGCGGGGTGTGCGGGAGTTGATGGCGGATTGCCAGCTTGCCGATGTCCCCTTTAATCACCACCGCCCCCACCTCACCGTCGCGCGTGCCGGCCGGCGTACCCGTGATCCGTGGGTACTGGGGGATGTCGTGCGTGCGTTATCGGTGTACCGAGGACCGGACTTTTGCGTGGACCGGGTATGCCTTATGCAATCGCACCTAGGCGAGGGCCGCGGCGGCGGGCCGCGCTACGAAGTAATTGAGGAATACCCCCTGGTCTAGGCGGTGCGGGCGGCACGGATTTCCCGCACGAGGGCATCGAGCTCTTCGCGGGTGGCGGTGCGATCCGGGTGAGTGGTGCAAAAATCCAAAAGGAAGTAGCCGGCGTGCTGCAGCGTGATGTGGCGGGCCCAGAATTGGCGCACGGCTTCTGGGTTATCGGCGGCGAGGGATTGGATGGCGCGGCGCTCGGAAAGCAGCTCGTACTGTAGGTCACGGCGTGCGGACAATACGGAATCTGGGGTATTGACAAAGAGCAGTCCGAGCAGGGTAGCCATGGACTCCATCGCACGGACCTGCAGGCGGGCCTGATTGCGTACTGGGGCGCTGCGCTGCCATAGCCACAGCACCGCGGTGGCTATGAGGATGGACAAGAGGATCTCGCCGCAGCGAGCTTGAATAGTGGGCAACAGAGGACGGGTGGCCGAGTTGCCCATGAGAAGAGCGAGCGGGGTGGAGAAGATAACGCAGATGGCGTAGTTCTTCGCCACGAAGATTTCGGCACAGAATTGGCAGGCAGCCAACGCCAGCAGCAACGTCCAGCCATTAATACCGAAGTAGTGAAGGATGGAAAATAGCAGCACGCCCACTACAGAGCCGAGCATGCGGTGGATGCCGCGGACGGTGCCCGGCACATGGTCGGGTCCCCATTGCAGCATGAGGAAGGCAGAGACCACGCCCCAGTCCGGCCGGTCGAAGCCGAGGCTAAGGCCCACGAGCACGGTAATGATCGCCGAAAGAACCACCTTTTGGGTAGTGACCATGGCATGCGAATCCTGCACCGCGGCGCGGTAAAGCCGGTACCGGCCCGTGGGCCGGGTATGGGGGATAGCGGTGCGATTCGGGTCGACGTCGGTGACATGATCGGTAAGCTGGTCCGAATCGGAGCCGAGGTCAAGGGCGCGGTTATGTGCCACGATGGTGTGCTGGGCTGCAAGGGTGCGCTCTACTAGGTGGGCTCCTTGGGAGTCGATGATGCGGCCACCGCGGATAATGTGGGCGTCGGAAAGCGCCTGCCATGCAGCAAAAAGTGCGGTTTGTGCTTGGTGGTGGCGGGCGAGTGAATCATCCTGTCCGGCCTGGAAGGCAGACGCGGCCTTTTCCAGGCTGGCTACGGCGCGGCGCTCAGGGCCGTGCGGGTCAAAAAGGGCCGGGGCCATGCCGAGGATCAAGCTGGCCACCATGCCCGTCAGCGCCCAAAAGAGCAGCTGGCCCACGGTGACATCGGTGCGGGCGAGCATGACCGAGCCGCCGCCGACCATGACGAGGAAGAAGGTGCCCGGTGGCGGCAGGCGCAGCGCATTTTGGGCAAAGCCACAACCGGCGGCCAATGCCGTGGAGTAGAGGCCTGCGAGTAGGAGCCACCAATGGCCGTGGCCGGGCGCAAAGATAAGATGGCCTACCAACACGCCGACGGCGGCGACGGTAATGAGCGCGGTGCCGGCGGTGAGCATGACGCGCGGGCGGGTGCGATAGGGCTGTCCCTCGCCAAAGATGACGGTAAACGCGCCGGTGGAAATGAGCAGGATAGCGTAGTCGTGGCCGGTAAGCAGCGCAATGGCGCCGGGCAGGAGAATCGCCAATCCCGCGCGCAGTGCACCAGGCCAGCGCACCGAGGCGCTATTAAATGCGGTGAGTAGCTGGGTGGTGCTAGGGCGCTGCGGGATGGGATAGTCAAGCTGGGCGGCCACGGAGCAGCAGGATCCTTTCTAAGTGGAGTTATCTGACCCGACTACCTTACGCCCACCAACACCCGCTTTACATCTCGGCGGCCGCGATAAGCCGACGCGTGTAGTCCGTGCTGGGGGAGGACCATACGGCCTCGGTAGGGCCGTGCTCGATGAGCCGGCCGTGGTCGAGAACGGCGACGCTATCGCAGAGGTGGCGCACCACCGCAAGGTCGTGGGTGACAAAGAGTAAGGTGAGCTCTCGCTTGTCGATGATCTCTGCCAGTAGCTCCAAAACCTGCGCGCGCACGGACATATCGAGGGCCGAGACTGCTTCATCGGCCAGCAGGATATCTGGCTCGCCACACAGCGCGCGGGCAATGGAAATGCGCTGGCGCTGGCCACCTGAAAACTCGTGCGGGAAGCGGTCGAGGCTATCGGTCGGAAGCCCGACCTCCTCGAGCGCGGCCGCGGCGCGGGACCGCTTTTCGGCCTTGTTTGGGTTGCCCGGCATAGCCTCTGCGATGGATTTCCAGATCTTTAGCCGGGGATTGAGAGAGCCCTGCGGGTCTTGGAAGACCATCTGCACCCGGCCACGGACGGTGACCTCGCCGCTTGTGGGCTGGTCGAGTCCGGCAATGAGCTTGAGCAGGCTGGTCTTTCCCGATCCGGAGCCACCCACAATGCCGAGGCGCTCGCCGTGGTGCACGCGCAAGTCGATGCCGTCGAGTGCGGCGTGAGTGCCGTGCACCTTGCTAGCCCCTTCGAGCGTGACCAGGGAATCTTCCGCTGCGGCCGGGGCAAGGCTCATCTCTGGTGGCTGTGAGGAGGCGATAAGCTCGCGGGTGTAGGGATGCTCGGGCTGGGCAAGAATCCGCTCGGTAGGGCCAGACTCCACCACTGCGCCGTGGTGCATTACCACAACGCGGGGACACATGCGGCGGATGACTCCCAAGTCATGGGTGATGAAGATCAGCGCGATGCCGCGAGCCTTGGTCACGCGCTCGATGACGCGCAATACGCCATCTTGCGTGGTGGCATCCAGCGCGGTGGTCGGTTCATCGCAGATGAGCAGATCGGGGTGGCCGGCCATGGCCATGGCAATGAGCACGCGCTGGCGCTGGCCTCCGGAGAGCTGGTGTGGGAATCGGGTGGCGATATCGGCGGCCAGGTCCACCTCTTCGAGAGCGGTTGCGGCATCGCGCACCCCGGCGTGGGCCAGCTGTTTGCCCACGCGCATAAGCGGGTCCAGCGCGCTCATCGGTTCTTGGAAGACCATGGCCATGGTCTTCCCGCGCAATGGGCGGATGCGGGCATCGCGTGTGCCGACTACCTCGTGGCCATCTACTGTGACGGAGCCGCTCGCGCGCACCCCATCGGGCAAAAGCCCCATGATGGACAGCGCAGTGAGCGATTTTCCGGAGCCGGATTCACCAATAATGCCGAGCTTTTCGCCGGCCGCGAGCTCGAAGTTAAGCGGCCCCAGAAGAGCAGTGCTGGACCCAGCAGCGGTGACCGCCAGGTTATCTACTTTGAGCAGGCTCATCGCGCGGATCCTTTCAGGCGGGGATCGAGGAGGTCACGGAGGGCGTCGCCTAGCAGGTTAAAGCCCAGCACTGTCGCCGCAATGGCCAGGCCGGGCCAGAAGGCCTGCAGGGGAGCGGTGCCCAGAAGCGACTGGGAATCTTGCAGCATCCGGCCCCACGAGGCAGCCGGTGGGGCGGTGCCTAAGCCCAGATAGGACAGGCCGGCCTCGGCCAGGATGGCAAGCGCGAAATATACCGAGGCCTGCACGATGAGCAGACCGGCAAGATTAGGCAAAATATGGCGCCCCGCCACCTTCCAGCCTGGCACTGCGGAGATGCGCGCGGAGGAAATATAGTCCTGCGTGATGACCTGCAGCGTGCCCGAGCGCGCTACGCGGGCAAAGGAGGGAATGCCGGCGATGCCGATGGCAATCATGGCCGTCAGCGTTGAGGGGCCCCATACCGCGCCGGCAATGATCGCCAACAGTAGCGCGGGGAAGGCAAGCAACAAATCTGCACCCCGCATCACTAACGCATCGGCCCACGTGCCGCGGCGCATGCCAGCGAGGATGCCGAGCGGCACGCCGACCACGGCAGCAATTCCCACCGCCACTAGGCCGACGAAGACCGTAATCTGGGCACCTGCCATGATGCGGGAAGCGGTATCGCGGCCGAAGCGGTCCGTACCGAGGAGATGCTCGGCGCTGGGGCCGGCAAGGCTCACATCCGGGTGCGCGAGAGTAGGGTCATACGGCGTCCACACCAGCGAAATCACTGCCACCAGCACCGTGGCGGCGACGAGGATGGCTCCCAGCCAACCAGAAAAACGCAGCTTCATTATTTATCACCTGCCGTGATGCGCGGATCGATGAATCGGTAGGCCACATCCGTGAGGGCATTGACCACCAAGGCGAAGGCGACGAGGAGCATGACCAAGGTCTGCACCGTGGTCAGATCGCGCACCGCCACCGCATCTAGCAGCATCGAACCTATGCCGGGGATGACAAAGACGGACTCAATTACTACGGCGCCCACGACCATCGTGGTTAGCTGTACGCCGGCCACGGTAAGCACGGGCAGCGTCGCATTGCGCAGGCCGTGGCGCTTTAGCGCCTGCCACGGGGACTGGCCCAGTGCACGGGCGGTACGGATATAGTCCTGATGCAGTACATCGAGCACAGCCGAGCGCACATAGCGTGTCAGCATCGCACCTTGCACCACGGCCAGCGCAATGACCGGCAAGATGAGGTGGCGAATAAACTCGCCTGCGCCCTGGTTTGGCGGCACCCAACCATTGGCCGGCAGCCAGCCTAGGTGAACGGCAAAGATGGCCACCAAGATGATGCCGAGCAGGAAGCTGGGCACCGCAATGCCCAGCTGCGTACCGGCAGAAACCACATCCGCGCCGCGGGTACGGTTGCGCAGTGCCAACCACATTCCCACCGGGATTGCCCCGGCCAGCGCGAGCAGCATCGCTAAACCAATCAGGATGAGCGTGACCTGGGCGCGGTCTAGTACCAGCGGCGTAATATCTTGTTGCGAGGACAATGACTGCCCAAAGCTGCCGGTAAATAGGCCTTTTATCCACTCCCAATATTGCGTGAGCAGCGGGCGATCCAGGCCCAGCTCAGAGCTGAGCTTGCCGACGGCCTCTTCGGTCGCATTCACTCCCAGCGCCACCCGCGCCGGGTTGCCTGGCACCGCGCGCATGAGCGCGAAGATGATGATGGAGGCGGCAAAGAGCGTTAATGCAAAGCGCAGCAGCGGGCGCACGATGGCGCGCCCAGTAAGGCGAAGGGAAGTCATCGTGCCTCCTTTTCGGTGGTCACTGCGGAGCTGAGATCGCGCAAGATCAGCGCGTCCGTGACCTGATCAGGGTGCAGCCCGCGCACGCCTGTGCGGGTGAGCACGATATTTGGCATATTCATCAAGGTCAGCGCGCCGGCATCAGCCATGATCTGATCCACGGCTTGTGCCATGAGCTGGGGATAGTCCTGCTCGGGCGCGGAGTCGGCTTGGGCCAAAAGCTCGCGGGTGCGCGGCGAATCGTAGTTGAGGTAATAGTCCGGATCGCCGAATAGGGTTGGCACATCGCGCGGTTCTACGTGGGAGATGAGCGACATTTGATAGTCTTTGGCGCCCATGACCTGGCCCAACCATACGGCTGGGAACTCGGCGGATTCCAGCTTCACCTTAAAGCCAACTTCGGTGAGTTGCGAGTACAGCAGCTCGGCGACGGTCTGGGCATAGGGCAGCGTCGGTGTAGTCAGCGTGATTTCGGCCCCTTCTGCGCCGGCCTCTTCGAGCAACTGGCGGGCCTTATCCGGATTGTAGTCGTAGTAGCGCTTGCCTTGGAACCATGGATCTGTAGGTGGGATTGGTGCACCACCGGTGTCTTTGGCTAGGCCATTCCACAAAATGTCATTGGCCGCCTTGCGGTCGACGGCATAGGCGACTGCCTGGCGCACGCGCGGATCATCAAAGGGAGCCCGGGCATTATTCATGGATAGCAACACCTCACCATTGGTGGTGCCGACCTCGGTAGCGATGCCGTCCTTGACGTCGTCGAGAAGCTCCGGGTTTTGCACACCCCAGACCACATCCACGCCGCCGGCCTGCAGGGCATTGACCGAGGAGATGGTGTCTGGGAAATAGCGAACGGTGACATCGTGCGCGGCGGGCTTTCCCCAATAATTTTTGCGGACCTTGAGCTCCACAAATTCCGAAGGCGCAAAGCGGGACACCTCAAAGGGCCCGGTACCCACCGGTTGGGCGGCGAGGTTATCCATGCCATTAGGCGTCATCATCGCGCCGGTGGCCGTGCCCATGGACCAGAGCCAGCCATTCGACGGCTGTTTCAGGCGCACCTTTAGTGTGTGTTCATCGGTGGCCGTGGCTTTTTCTACCGGATCCATGGCTGCTGAGATGCCATTGGTCCATTTCTCGCGAACGTAATCAATGGAAAAGGCCGCGGTCTCGGCGGTAAAAGCATCGCCATTGGAAAAGGTGACACCTTTGCGCAGATGGAAGGTATAGCTGCGGGCATCGTCGCTGATCTCCCACGAGGTGGCGAGCCCTGGGGTGATAGAACCATCCTCATCGATGCGCACGAGAGTTTCGTAGACATTGTCCATGAGTACGGCGGGGATGGCAGCACCACCGGTAGTGGTGAAATCTAGGGAAGTGGCCGCCGAGGTGGAGGCTACGGTAAGGGAAGCAGAAGCGGAGTCGCTATCTGCTTGGGAGGTATCAACCACCGCGGTATGGCCTGCCGAGCACGCTGATACGGTTCCGACAGCGGCCGCCATGGCGAGGCTACCCAGCGCCCTGCCGGCGCGAAATCTTCTCATAGGAAGCAGGGTAGCCGGTGGGGATAGCTGCCGTGAAACTTATGCAAAATTTCCTGGAGTGGGGATAACTTCTAGGGGTGAAACGCCCCCGCGTACGTTGTTCATAGCCAGCTTCATGCGGTCCGCGCGATAGAGGTATACCGCCAATTCCACCGGTTCGCCGGAGTGGTTGGATATTTCCATCTGGAGCCGCCACAGTGGGGTGCCAGTGGCTACTTCAAGTGCCTCGGCATCCTCGGCCGTGGCTTCCTCCAACGTGAGTTCGCGGCGCACATTATCAAAGTCCACGCCGCATTCGTGCAGGTGCGCATGAATAGAGCCGGCATCCGCGTCGAAGTCCAAGATGTGCTTTCCCACCACCATGGGGAAATACATGCGCTCAATGGCAATGGGGTGGTCCTCGGTATAGCGCACGCGGTGGACAAAGACCACATTTTGTTCTGGGTCCACACGCAGAAAACGAGTGATTTCCCGCGGCGCACGGCGGCGAGCCAGCCACAGGGTGTGCTGTTGGGGATCCGCGTCATATTCGCTGAGCCAGCTGGAGATGGAATAGATGGATTCAAAAAGCTCTGCCTGGGTAGAGGCTAAAACGGTGGAGCGTCGCCCGCGGCCGGAGGAAACCAGCCCTTCGGCGCGCAAAGCCGCAACCGCTTGGCGCACGGGTCCGCGGGAAGAAGAAAACTTCTCGCATAAATCTGCTTCGCTAGGTAGAAAATGGCCTGGTTGCAGCACGCCAGAGCGGATCTGTTCTCGCAGGTAGTCCGCGATCTTTTTATGTTGCTGTTTATCGCGTGGGCTCATTCAACCTTTGTCCTTAGTCTCTCCGGGGCTTTTCGCAGCGGAGCGAAACACGTCAATGTTATTCCATTTTGCTAGGGTGCGCTAACGCAACAGCGTCACTAAGAAACTACGCGCTATTTGAGTGAAAAGGCACTAAATAAAATCACGCGCCGCTCTATCAGCGCTAGGTGGGTGGGAAGCACGCTAGGCTAAGTCTTCGTGAACGAGAGCACCGAAACTATTGAAGTACGCGAAGCCGGCGGTACCGCGCGCCTGGGCAAGGCAGTGACGATGGCTGTCATTATCGCCGTCGCGCTGCTGCTAATCGGTGGAGTGCTTATTTACTCGGCGCTGCAGGAGCCGGCCGACACACGCTTGCATACCGTTTACCTCATTGCCGCGCTCATGCCCTTAGGCGGGGCGCTGTGCGCGATGCTGGCGGTGGTAGCCTCCGCGCGGCGCCGAGCTCGTGCGCTGCTGCGCATTGGCGAGGATATTTCCTTGCCACTCCAGCGGACTAGGTATCCGGCCGCTGAGCTAGACCGCATGCAGTTCTATTCGCTCGAGCCGGGCCAAAATTTCCTGGCCCTGATTCCGCGTGGGGTACGCGTTTCTACCTTGGACGAAGCGCAGCAGTATTCGGTGCGATTGCCGGAGCAGGCGAACCTGGGACCGCGGGAGCTTGAGGGAAAACTCCGGGAACGGTTCCCCGAGGTCCCCATTGACCACCTAGGCCACGTAAGGGCCGAAGGCTAGCTCGGGGTGCCGGCTACGCGTGCCGGATCGAGCTGCCAGCCCTGTGCGAGCAGTTGCATATTCTTGATGACTTCCTCGTGCGAGCTGGACTGCAAGGAAACCATCAGCTCATCGGCCTTAGCGTGCTTCTGGAAGGTCTCGAGGTAGTTTGCCACCTCATCGGCGGTGCCCACGGCGGAGTACTTCAGCATGTCTAGGATCTGCTGGCCCTGGTAAGAGCCGATAATCTGCTCCACCTGCTCATCGGTGAGGTGCTTGCCGCGGCCGGCGAAGGCCTTGACGCGGTTGAAACACACGCGCTCGTATTCCTCCTGCGCCTGTTGGGTGGTCTCGGCGGCGGTGACGTTGACTCCGGCGATGAGGTAGGGCTTGCTGAAGCGCTCGGAAGGCTGGAAGTTCTCGCGGTAGTAGGTGGTAGCCTGCTCGAGGTGCTGCGGGGCAAAGTGAGAAGCAAAGGCATAAGGCAGGCCGAGCTTGGCGGCTAGCGAGGCGCCGAACATGGACGAGCCCAAAATATAGATCGGCACGTTGGTATTGGCACCTGGAACGGCGCTGACCCCCGGGATATAAGACTTGCCCTCGAGATAGGAGTTGAGCTCTTTGACGTCTTCGGGGAAGCGTTCGGCAGAGTGGGCGTCGCGGCGCAGGGCGCGGCCCAGGGTATTCATATCCGTGCCGGGTGCGCGGCCTACGCCTAAGTCGATGCGCTTGGGATACATCTCCTCCAAAGTGCCGAATTGCTCGGCGATGACATAAGGGGAGTGGTTAGGCAGCATCACTCCGCCGGAACCCAAGCGAATGCGCTCGGTCTTCGCACCAATGTGGGCGATGAGCACGGCCGGAGAAGAAGACATGATGGACTTCATATTGTGGTGCTCGGTGTACCACATGCGAGAATAGCCCAGCTTTTCTGCTTCCTGTGCCAACTGCACGGAGCGGGCGATGGATTGTGCTGGGGTCTCGCCCTCATAAATGGTGCAGAAGTCCAAGACGGAAAGATGCGCGCGTTCGGTCACGGGGAGAGCCTTCCTTTTGCTTTCGGTAAATCCTGTCTAAGTTCTCTTCTTCCAACGGTACGCGCCGCCTGACTATTCCGGGCGGGGCTATACCGCATCGCCGCAGGGGCCTGTTGACATAAAAATCCCCTCCGCCTCGGCACCGTGGTGAGGTGTGGAGTGGGAGGGGGAGGTAGGAAGGAGAGACTAAGCCTCAGCGAGGGCGTCGGCCTCCGCCGGCTCTGTTGCCGGTGGGTTGGCGGCCTCGTGCTTCTCGCCTGCCTTGGTGGCGATATCGACAACGAGGCCGATGACTGCCGCGATGGCGGTAGGGACGATCCAGCCGAGGTCTACGGACTGGCCAGGAGCCAAGCTCAAGAGGGGATCGAGTGCGTCGGTTCCCCAGCCCTGATCTGCGATAACGGACAAGGCCGACCACAGCACCGATACCCACAGTGCCAAACGGTAGGTCCAATAAAAGACCACGGACTTTTTCACCACTGGTTGGATCAGGGTGAGGAAGATAAGGGAAATAGCTGGTGGATACAGGAAAGTAATGAAGGGCACTGCAATGGACAGCACCGTCTCCAGCCCCTGGAAGGCGAAGAGAATGGACAGTGCGGTAAAGAGGCAGGCCCAGACGTGGTACTTCACCTTAGGCACAAGCATTTCGAAGAAGGCGGAGGTGGAGGTGATAAGGCCCACCGCGGTGGTCATGCAGGCCAGGATGACGATGGCGGAGAAGACGACCTGGCCGATGGTGCCCATGGTGAGATTTGCGGCGTCGGCAAGCAGGGGCGCTCCTGACTCATAGGACTGGCCATTGGGAATGGTTTGGCCTACCCACGCCAAGCCCAGATAGATAGCGGCCAGCAAAGCGCCAGCAACCAGAGCGGCAGTAATGGTGCCGTTAACCAGGGACTTCTTGGTCTTAAAACCCTTGGAACGCAAAGCGCCGACAATGACGATGGAAAAGGCCAGACCCGCAATGGCATCCATCGTGTTATAGCCCTCAAAAAGGCCGGTGACCATGGGGGAAGAAGTATAGTCCGCAGTAGGTGCTTGGGGATCGCGGGGATTGTTGAAAGCTGCCAAGGCGATGAGGACAACCAACAACGCCACCAAAGCCGGGGTGAGGAACTTACCCAAGGTATCGATAATGGAATTTGGCTTCCAAGACAGTGCTAGGGCGATAAGGAAAAAGACCACATTGAAGATGCCATTGGCCATGGTTCCCTCCCAGCCCAGCAGCGGGGTGATGGCGGTTTCCATGGAAACGGCGCCGGTGCGCGGCAGGGCGTAGAAGGCGCCGATGGCAAGGTAGGCCATTACAGAAAAGACGAGGCCGAAAAGCGCGCCACCGTTGGAGCTCAGGTCGCGCACGGAGCGGCCCGAAATGGAGACGGCAACAATGGCTAGGACCGGAAGGAGCACGCCGGCGGCGAGGAAGCCGAGGACGGCGGGCCAAAAATTGGTGCCGGCCGAAACTCCCACCATGGGTGGGAAGATGAGGTTGCCGGCGCCGAAGAACATCGAAAACAGCATCAACGACGCAATTACGATGGTGGCGACGGGCTTTGCAGTGCTTGACGCGACTGGGGTAGCCATGGTGGCTCCTTAATTTTCCATGTACAGCTAGAATGTGAGGAAGCTTTCCTTATTCCGCCGAGGGGTGATGGCGGGGTGGGGTGCGTCTCCGCGGTCCGAGGTGGCGGGTCACGCCTGTTCGTGTAATGAGACATTACCGCCCACATGGTGAGAAATCAAAGTGTGGGGGTGACGCAGAATACATGGTTGACCCAGCCGGGCCGACCTAATCGAGTGCGGCGAAGGCACGCTCCATGCGGTCGAGTGCCTCCTCCAAAATCTCGCGCGAGGTAGAGAAATTCAACCGCGCATGGCCCGGACCGCCGGTGCCAAAGGTATCGCCCTCATTGAGCGCGACCTTCGCATTCTCCCGCAACCACTTGGCCGGCTGCGGATTGCCGCCGATAGCGGTATCAGCAAAATCCAACCACAGCAGGTAGGTGGCCTCCGGCTTGCTGGTCTTTAAACCACGGATGCGCTGCGGCAGCTCCTCCACCAACCAATCGCGGGTCTGCCGCAGGTACGCTATTTCTTCATCGAGGAAGTCGCCGTACTCGCGGTAGGCAGTCTCCGCAGCAAGCACGCCCAAGGTGCCCGTGCCATCCTTGGCCACCCCAGTAAGGTCATTCCACGTGTGTACATCGGACGTATTGGAGAAAATAATCTGCGCGCACTTTAGCCCGGCAGTATTAAAAGCCTTGGAGGTAGCGGTTACCGTGATGGTGCGCTCGGCAGCCGCCGCGCTCAGCGACGCCACCGGGATATGCCGCCCCTCATAGACCAGTGGGGCATGGATTTCATCGGCCAGGATGCGCGCATCATATTTTTCCGCCAGTTCTACCAAGCCGGTGAGGTAGTCCTCGTCCAAGACACGGCCGAGCGGGTTATAAGGGTTGGCTAGCAAAATAGAGCCAGCGCCCTGCTGGAAGGCGCGCTCAATATCATCGAGCTCCAAGCTGGTCTCGATCTTTTCGCGGCCAGCGGTGCGCGGCAGCTCCAGCAGCGGAGGGTAGGAAGGCACTGGCACGATGACCGGGGAACCTTCGCGGGTAAAGTACTGCACTCCTAGCAAAAGACCCCGCACTACATCCCCAATCCAGAAAATATGCTCCGGGATAGGGCGCCAGCCATAGCGTGTGTCATAGAAATTAGCCACAGCCTCGCGCAGTCCTGAGGCCTTGGGTGCTGGGGTATAGCCGAAGGTTTCCCTATCCACCATCTCTTCCAACGCCTTCTTGATAGCGGGCGCGGTGGGGAAGTCGGACTCCGCAATCCACAGTGGCAACACATCTTCTTCGAAGACGGTCCACTTGCGGGTTCCGCGGGCTTGCAATTCTTCTAGGCTAGGAAACTCCATGGCTACAACCTTAACGCGAAGCCCGCGGCCACCCCAGCGCATTTATGCGCTTTTATTCAACTGGCTTATCTTCCCGCGACGGTGCAGGCTCCTAGACATCTGCCTCCTCTTCCTCCTCGGATTCGGAGGCGTGGCCGGAGACAAAGCCATATTTTTTCAACCTGCGGCGGTCTGCGGCCGAGGTGGATTGAGTGAGTTTGAGCAGTTCGGCATAAATGCCACCGGATTGAGCCAGCTCGGCCGGCGAGCCCATCTCATCGATGCGGCCGCGGTCCAAGGTGATGATGGTATCGACGTCCGCAATGGTGGACAACCGGTGGGCAATAATAAGCGTGGTCCGGTCCTTCATCAGCTCATCCAAACCGGCCTGCACGGCGCGCTCGGACTTGGTATCAAGCGCCGAGGTGGCCTCGTCCAATACCAAAATGGGGGCGTCTTTAAGCATGGCGCGGGCAACGGAGACGCGCTGCTTTTGTCCACCGGAAAGCTTAAGGCCGCGCTCACCAATAACGGTGTCATAGCCATCCGGGAAGGCCCGGATAAACTCATGGGCATTGGCGCGCTTGGCGACGTCCACGATTTCTTCCTCCGTGGCACCCGGCTTGCCGTAGGCGATATTTTCGCGAATGGTGCCGGAGAAAAGATAAGACTCCTGGAAGACTACGCCCACCGAGGCGCGCAGGCGCGAGGCAGTGAGATCGTCTACCCGGTGGCCTAGCACATCGAGGTGCCCCGCTGAGGGGTGGTAAAGGCCCAAAAGCAGGTTCACCAAGGTCGATTTGCCGCCGCCGGACTCGCCCACGAGTGCTACCTTATGGCCCTCAGCGGCCGCGAAGGAAATATCCTCCACCACGGGCTTGCCCTCCTCATAGGCGAAGGAAACGTGCTGAAAGGAAAACACCGGCGCGCCGGGTGTGGGCTCGAGCGGGCGAACCGGCGTGAGATCCAGCTGCGGGGTATGCGAACCGGTGGTGGCGGCCACCAGTTCGCGCGGGGCGGTGGGCTCGAGCTCTTCTTCCATTACCTTGAAGTAGTCCTTCGAACCGGCTATTGCGCGCTGGGCGGTATCGACAATCCAGCTCATCATAAAGACCGGCTGCTTCGCACTGGAGACCATCTGCAGCAACATGACCATATCGCCCAAGGAAAAATGCCCCTCCAGCGTGCGCCAGAAGATAACGCCGTAGATACCTAGGAAGATAAACGCCATGGCCAGACCGCGGAAGGTATCCATCATGTGCCACCAGCGCGATTGCGGCTTAGTGGTATCCACCACGGTGCGGTAGCGCGTAGCAAAGTGGAAAAGCTCGCGGGTCTCGCTCACAAAGGACTTGGCCACCTTGACCTGGCCTATGACCTCCGCAAAGCGGCCATTAGCCTGGTCAATATTCTCATTTTTAATGGCCTCAAATTTCTGCCAGCGCTTCGAGGTCAGCGCGGTAAGCCACATATATACCGGGAAGAGGAGAGCCAGCAGGATGGCCAGCGGCCAGTAGAACCACGCGGTAATGGCTAATACCGCGAGGGTTTGAATGATCATCGTGAAGAAGTTATTGGCAAAGGACTGCACGAACTGCGTGATATTGGCAATCGAGCGATCCAGCCGGGCGATGATCGTGCCGGTGACCTGGTTATCGTAATAGCCCTGCGGGAGCGCGAGCAGCTTGGCAAAGTAGCGGGTAGACAAAATCTCGCGCAGGCGCGAGACCATGACATCGCCGATGTAGCCACCAATATTGCGGAAGAGGGCATTGGCGGCGTCGGCAAGAAAAAGCGCCACAGCCAATAACAACACGGTGCGCAGCGCATCGCCGGCCGGGGCGTCCGTCTGCAGCGCCTCTACGATCGTATCGGTAGCGTGGCGCGTCAAAAAGGGCGATATCAGTGCTAGGACTGCGGTGACCGTGGCAGCTAGTAGCACGCCCAAGTAATAGGACCACAGGGCAGAAGCACTGCGAGTAATGCGCAAGATGGAATTCATAAAACCACACTCAATTCAAAAAGGCGGGTAGTGCGCGATTTTAAGGGAGGAGAGATTTAAGCGACTGCCTAGTATGCCACATGCGGGGTTCACGGGAGTAAATGCCTAAGTTCCGGAAAGATTAGGCTAAGGTACTTGTGCAGAAATACAACAATCTTCGCGTGCAAAGGATCCATCCACGGTGAAAAAATCTCACATACTCGGCGCAGGCGTGGTCAGCGCTCTCGCCGTGACCCTGACCGGATGTAGTGTTCTCCAGCCGGAAGAAACAGGGCTCGGGGACAATATCACCGTCTCCAGCTCCGAAGAAGCCCCGTACGAGGCCAAGGACACCGATGACAAAGAGGTCACTTCTAACCTTGCCGAGCCGGTAAAGGATAAGGGCTTGGGCGTGAGCTGGGAACTGCAGGGAGTGTATTCCGATAACAATTCCGGCGGCTCCGTAGTGACCATCCTGCTGAAGAATGAAAACGACGTTCCCTTGCCGGTCGACGCCTTTGAAGATCCCACCCTCGAACGCGCCGACGGCAATGGTGGCTGGGCCAAGATTAATTCCTTGCCCTATGACGAGCAGTCTGCCCCGGATGTGGAGCCACCAGGACTCGACCACCCGTTGGGAGCGGGTGCCTCGGTGAATCTGCAATACCGCTACGACGTCACTCCTGGCAACCTGTGGAATGCGCGCCTCCACGTAGGCAACGTGACCTGGGTAGGAGACCTTAATCTATGACGGAACTTGTAGTCTTGGCCTCTGCCGCGGGCGAACCCATCGGCACCGCTCCCAAGGCCGAAGTTCATACCTCCGATACCCCGCTGCACTTTGCCTTCTCCGCCTGGCTAACCTGCGGCGGCAAAGTGCTAGTCACGCGCCGCGCGCTGAGCAAACTCACCTGGCCTGGCGTGTGGACCAATGCTTTTTGCGGCCACCCCGCTCCCGGCGAGGAGAATACGGCTGCAGTACTGCGCCGCGCCTCCTTTGAGCTAGGCATCGCGCCTTCAGATCTATCCGCCCCGCGGCTTATCCTGCCGGATTTTTCTTATCGCGCGGTGGATTCTTCAGGCACGGTAGAAAACGAAATCTGCCCGGTATTTACCGTCGAGCTTGCCCCCGATGCGCAGTGGGAGCCCAATCCCGAGGAAGTAGATTCCTACCAGTGGGTCGAGCCGGCCCGGCTTTTTGCTGCCGCCGATGCCATGCCTGGCGTCTTTAGCCCGTGGATGATTGATGAGCTAGCGGACGAAAAGCTGCGTGCTGCGCTGTAATTACAGCTCCTCGTCGTTATAAAAGGCCGCGGCCACATAGTCCAAGGTGGCATAGGCTAGGCGACGCTCGCCCGTATCGAGGTCAAATTCCAGCACCTGGTGGTCATCGCCATATCTGGGGAATCCGGGCTCACCCGTGGTGGCAAAATGGCGTAGCCACTCGTTGAGCTCTTCGGCGGGGGCGTTGTTTTCCCCTTCGCTACCATTGCCGCCAAAAAGTGGGCCGAGCTCGGCGCAGTGCACTGCGGGGGCATTAGTGCGGGTAAATTCCATCATCCACGTAGGTCCTGGAGCATACTCGGCTACCTGGGCGGTCCAACGTCGCACTGCGGCATCACCGATAAGCCGGCCCATCGGCCGCTGCGGATCCACATAATGCGCCAGTTGCCGCCACTGCTTGAAGCGCCCCTGCGAAATCCCAAACTTGGGCGAAAGATAGCTGGTAATAAAGCCCGCCAGGGCCATCTTGTCAATGCGCTGGGCTGTGGGCATGTCATAGAACTCATCGCGGGTAGATGTCACCACGATAGGGATATCCGCCAGTTCTTCGGCCCGCAGTGGCGCGGGGCCCAACGCGACATCGAAGCGATATTTCTTGCGGAATTTGGCATACCCTTTGGCCAGCGATTCTGGGTCCATTTTTTCTAAAGCCTGGCGCGTGACCGGCACACCTAGAGCCTTGCGCAGGTCGGTGACGCGGTGCTCGAAGCGGTCGCGTGGGAATGCCGGCGAGAGCGCCAGCACGCGGCGGAAACCGCCCCGGAAGTGATCGCGGCGTGCGAGCCACAAGCTTATCGCCGCCCCAGCGGATTGGCCTACCAAGGTGATATTGGTTTTATCGCCACCAAAGGCCTCGATATTGTGCTGCAGCCACTCCAAAGCTAGGAGGCAGTCATCGATGGCGCGGTAGCGGTCCGCCTCATCGCCGTCAAAGCGCACGAAACCAGCCAACCCCACCCGATAACCGACGTTGACTTGGATTACACCGTGACGGGCATTCTTTGTCCCCGAAAGCCGCGGATCCTCGTGCGATCCGTGCTCGTAGCGCCCGCCGTGAACATAGACCACCACAGGGCAGTCGTTGGCATCGGCAGGAGTGGTAATGGACAAAGCAATATCTTCTGGGTGCGGCTCGCGGGCATCCTGATCGACGCTGCGATCATATGGCTCGGCAGGAGAGTAGGGGCTGGGGATGTTGCAATAGCGCACCGAATGGAAATAGTGCAGGCCATCTCGGCGCACGCCGGTGATCCGGCCGGAAGCGGTGGCGACGGTAACAGGAATCTGGGCGCTCGACATGTCAGCCAGACTACCGCGAGCAAGTAGGATAAGTAGCCATGGAGTGGTTGACGAGCTTGGGCAGCACGCTATCGCAATTGTTGGTGCAGGCGCCCGTGTGGATTCAAATGGTCATCGTGGTGGCCATCGCCGTGCCGCTCATGGTGGTCGTAGCGTGGTGCCTGATGTGGGTGGTCGACTACATAGCCAACCGAGGCAAACGCATGATTTCCCAGCAACGCAGCCACAGCACTAAAATAGACCACCATGGCTGAGGAAAATAACGAGCGCGCACGGCAAGAGCGCGCCGAGCTGCGCGCTAACCCCCGCGAGGGCCTTTGGGACCCCGAAGCCAAGCGCGCCGGCCAGTCTTCTACCTCGGCGGCCACGCCTGGTGCACAGCCCGTTAAACGCAAGCGCGCTCTGCCCAAATCCCGTGTCACGCTCACGTTGTGGACGATGATCGCGCTGGTGATAGTCGTCGCACTGATCGGCCTGTGGACCTAAACCTGCTCCACCCCGCACCAGCGCCTAGGCCCGGCGTTAGGCCTTCCGCTTTATGCTTTCCGGCTGGTGGCCTCTAAGCGCTGGAAGAATTCCAGACTAGGAAGATCCTCAATGAGCAGGGGAGCGCCGTTGGTATCACATAGCGGCACGCACCAATTGGGATAAAGATCGTGCGTGGTACCCGGCTGATTTTGTGCGCGCACATCACCCACCATGTCCACCAAGCTGGTGCACGCAAGAGCCGAAGGTGTACCTACGATATAGCGATGCAGCGCTTCGCTTATATCCTCCTCCGCGCCGCGAGAAGCGCGCTCTGCCGGATCTACGAGGTAATCGCGCTGTGGCAAGAGGCCACGGTCCGCCACGGTTGCGAGTACGCGGGCCTGCCACTCGATGTCATCGCGCTGCTCTTCTTCCACCGAGCGGGTAAGCACGCCTAGGTGCGCGCGTAGCGAAATATGATCGCCGCGCAGGTAGGCCAAGGTGGGCGGCAGATCATGCGTATTGACTGAGGACAGCGCCAGCTGGCGGTATTTCTCCTGCGGCAGCGGGGAGTAGTCATCATCGTCGCGTTCAAACCACACGATGGACGTACCCAGCACCGCCTTCTGAGCGAGCACATCTTGTACCCACGGCTCTACGGTGCCGAGGTCTTCACCAATGACCACGGCACCAGCGCGTTGCGCCTCCAGAGCCAAGATGCCCACCATGGCCTCAAAATCATAAGAGACATACGTGCCCGTCAGCGGGCTGGCCATGCGCGGGATCCAGTACAGGCGGAAAAGCCCTAAGATGTGGTCCACACGCACACCGCCGGCATGGCGCAGCACGGTGGAGAGCATCTCCCTCCACGGGGCGTAGCCGGCGGTGGCCAAGCGCTGCGGGTGCCACGGCGGCTGCGACCAATCCTGGCCTTGCTGGTTATAGTCATCCGGCGGGGCACCCACCGAGCACTGCGGTGCCAAGTATTCGGTGAGATTTACCGCATCGGCGCCACCTGGGTGCACGCCCACCGCCAGGTCAGTGACCAGGCCCAGGCGCATGCCGGCATCGAGCGCACGCTGCTGCGCGGCGGCTAGCTGCTCATCGCAGAGGAACTGCAACCAGGAATAAAAACGCGTGAGCTTGTCCATATCCAAGCCCTCGGCATGGCGCTGGCCCGATTGCGCCGCGGCATCGCGCTGCGCGCACCAGGCAGCGAAATCGCGCAGCCCGCGGCCCTCTTCGCGGGCATAGCTTACGAAAGCCTCTTCGCGCTCCGGAGTGGGCTGGTAATTAAAAAGCTCGCGCAGCACCTGCAGCTTGGCTTCAAAAATGGTGTCGCGCTCAATTTCATCTGCGCTGCGGTTGCGCTGGCGAAACTCTTCGGCCAGTTCGCGCACATCATCTTGTAAGTCCTCCGGCAACAGCTTGAGCTCCGGGATGGATTCGATGTGCAGGTAGAGCGGGTTGATAAAACGCCGCGTGGTGGGAAGATAGGGAGAATCCTCAATCGGCGGTAGCGGCTCGGCTGCATGCAGCGGGTTGACCAGCAAAAAATCCGCATGCGGGGCGAGTGTTTCAGCCAGCTGCCCCAAATCCTGGAAATCACCTATTCCCCAAGAAGACTCCGAGCGCACCGAATAAAGCTGCGCCATCACGCCGCTAATCGGGTGCTCGACAAACTCATCGGCCGTGGTGAGGTGCGCCGGGGTGATAATCAGCGAGCAGGCATGCTTGCCGATGCCCTCTGACTCCAGCACCAGCTCGTGGTAGCCCAGCGGCAGATCGCCAGGGATATGGAAGCTGGCCTCGCCCCATAGCGTGCCATCGACGTCTGCGTCTGGGGCGTCGTTGCGATCTTGGTAGACCTCGCGGGTGCCGCCTTCTTCCAATTCGATGTGTACGTTGGCGGTGTCGCCGGCATGTACATGCACAACGAACCCGCGCTCCTGACCCTGGGGTGCGACGACGCAGTGGGGAAGGGGCTGGGAGGAGCGGGTGAGGTAGTCGTCGTAAAGCAGCTGCGTCAGGGCTGCATCGTCTGGGTTATCTTCGATGGCCACGCCCAAGGCGCGCAGGGTATAGGTAATAGTGTCTTCAGCAACGTGGACGGGGAAACCAGACTGGGAGGCATAGCTGGTGGCCACGCCGTGGCGCTGAGCGAGTTCTTCAAGCAAGTCGCGGGTAGTCACAGGCCACATTGTGCCACGGGGACAACGCGCCTGCTGGGAAACAGATTGGTACAGTAGGCGGAGATTAATAAATAGCTGTTCGAAAGGACACCGCGTGACCCTGCAAGAAGTGCATACCCCGGCGCAATTTACTATCGAGCCGGGCGAAACCTGCCTGACCGCCCTGATGGACACCGCGAAGAAGCGTCCGCACGGCGTCATGTTTACCCGCCCAGCAAATTACGAGTGGGTCAATGTAACGGGCAAAGAATTCATCGATGAGGTCTTTGAAGTAGCCCAAGGGCTTATCGCCCTTGGCGTGCAGCAGGGGGACCGCGTCGCTCTCATCTCTGCTACCCGCTATGAGTGGTCCCTTTTGGATTTTGCCATCTGGGCCGCGGGAGCCGCCTCCGTGCCGGTCTACCCATCTTCCTCCGCCTCCCAGGTGCGTTGGATTATTGAGGACTCCGGCGCAGTGCTGGCCATTACAGAAACCCGCGAGCACTCCGAACTGGTAGAAAACCTGGTTTTGCAAGAAGATGGCGAGCCCAACCTCAAGGGCTCTCCTTCGCAGCTGCGCCGCGTATTGGAAATCAACTCCTCTGCCATTGACACCCTCAAGTTCGAGGGCCGCGGCGTGGCCGCGGAGGAGGTCTACGCCCGCATCAAGGCCACTTCCACCGATGACCTGGCCTCCCTGGTTTATACCTCGGGTACCACCGGCCGCCCCAAGGGCTGCATCCTCACCCACCGCAATTGGCTGGCCCAGACCCGCGGCCTGTGCACCAATCCCATTGGTATCTTTGCCGTCCCGGGCAGCCATACCTTGACCTTCCTGCCACTGGCGCACGTCTTTGCCCGCGCGGTATCCATTGCGGTGGCCATGCGCGGTGCCTCCCAGAACCACTGGTCGGACTTTTCCACCATTTCCATCGAGTTCGCCCGCTCCCGCCCGAACGTCATTTTGGGTGTGCCGCGCGTCTTTGAAAAGGTGCGCAATTCTGCCGCTGCTAAGGCCGCCGATTCTGCCATCAAGACCCTGCTCTTTGAGCAGTCCGAAAAGGTCGCCATCGAATACTCCAAGGCTTTGGACAAGCCGGAGGGGCCAGATCGCCTGCTGAAGGCCAAGCACAAGGTCTTTGACAAGCTGGTCTATTCCACCATCCGTAAGGGCGTGGGCGGCAACGTGAACTACTGCATTACCGGCGGCTCCGCCATGGGCCACGACCTGCTGCACTGGTACCGCGGCATCGGTATCCCGGTCTATGAGGGCTACGGCCTCACCGAGGTTGCCGCCGCGGCCGCGGTGGACTTTGTGGACCAGTCCATCGGCACCGTCGGCCCGCCCATGGGCGGCGTAACCTTCCGCATTAACGATGAAGGCGAAATCTGCATCAAGGGCGATATCGTCTTCCACGGTTACTGGAATAACCCGGAGGCAACGGCCGAAGCCCTCGAGGATGGTTGGTACAACACCGGTGACTTGGGTGAGATTGATGAGGACGGCAAGCTCGTTATCACCGGCCGCAAGAAGGATCTGATTGTTACGGCCGGCGGCAAGAATGTTTCGCCCGGCCCGATGGAGGATATCCTGCGCGGCCACCCGCTTATCTCCCAGGCCATGGTGGTAGGCGATGGTAAGCCCTTCGTGGGAGTGCTGCTGACGCTGGATCCGGATATTTTGAAGCGTTGGAAGCTGGACCACAATATTCCGGAAAATCGCTCTATGCGAGAGCTGGCCACCGATCCCACCCTGCGCGCGGAGCTGCAGGATGCCATCAACCAGGTCAATGCCACCGTCTCCCACGCGGAGGGCATCAAGAAGTTCTACATCCTTGAGTCTGACCTTACTGAGGAAGAAAATGAGCTGACCCCCACCATGAAGGTCAAGCGCAACGTGGTAGCGCAGCGTTATGCTGCGGCCATTGAGCATTTGTACAAGCGCTAGTCTGCGCGATGGGTACACCCGAGGACATGTCCTCGGGTGTTTCTTTTTGCCCTGCTTGGCGACGCCCCTTGTGCAGCTCAACCCGCCGCCCTCTGCTCTGGGCGGTCGAACCTGCCATAAACCTGTGAATGGCTTCGGAGTGTCGCGCGCCCGTGGCGGCGGATCTCGCATAGAGTCGTGAAGCGTTACAGCAAACCTCAACCTCTACTAGAGGTTAGAAATGGGACCGTGGAAGGAGTGGCTCGAAGCCAATGCACAAAATCGCCGCCGAGCTGCGCCACCGCGAGCTTACGCAAGAGATTTATAATATCGGCGACGAAGTCGCAGAATATCTCGAGCACCTCATTGAAGCCATCGAGGATTGGGACGAAGAGCTGTGCATGGATTGCCTGGCCGAGCTAGGCGATATCGTCGAAGATGCTCGCGTTGACTCCGGCCGCTGCGTGGGCGAGCTGATGGGCCTGCGCCAAGCTTTGGTTTCCGGCGTGCGCTCCGGCACGATTTCCGCCGCTTCTTCCGGTGTGAACGACGTGGAAGAGCCGGAACAACTCACCCCGCGCCTGCTGGATGAACGATTCCCCATCTCCAAGCCCATCGTGGTGCACGAGCTGGCCCAGTCCCTGCGTTACCGTACCCAGGCCGTGGCGGATTACCTGCGCGAGGTAGTCGAGTACGTGCTTGCGCAAACCGACGCCGTGGCCCGCAACCTCGACATGGTCTCCCTGCCGCACCTGTACAAGCGCACCGGCGAGTCTGCTCTCATTGCAGTCCAAGCGTGGAAGCACACGGTGCTTGATACCCACCCCGCCTATGTGCGCACGATGCGAGGGCATAACCCGCCGCAGTTCTTGGAGGAGCGTGCCCGCGTAGCGGCGGTGGTGGAAAAGGTTCGCGCTAAGCGTGAAGCGGCTCGCCGGGCTACTACTGCATAAATTATTGAGGCTTCCTTGTTTTAGACAAGGGGATGTTCACGGCCACCGAGATTCCCTCTCTCGGTGGCCGTTGAAGTTTCCAGTGGATTTATGCGTGGATTTCCGGAGGGATCTGCCCCAATTCGGGTAGAAATTTAGGAAAATTTTAGGTTAACAGCCGTTTCAGATGGTCCACGTTATGCCTGTTCAGCTGATTAGATCCTGTAGCCAGCGATGTTGTTGCCAGGTCACCCTTAAAATTTAAGTAGAAAATACTCTTAGAGCGCTGTAGGGTATTTTCCGTCCACGCGAACGCCGTGCCCTAGCATCATCTACACGCGGCGCGCGCAATTAAATTCTTCAACCATATCTACAGGGAGTCAAACCATGGGCGCACGCCGAACTTCTCGCCTCATTGCCAGCGCAGTGGCCGTAGTCACCTTCTCTTCCATTACCGTTGTTCCTACCGCCGTCGCTGCCGAGGACACTACCTTCGTCGAAGAAAAGACCACCGACGATACCGTAAGCCTCAATGGCATCGAATTCGATGAAGAAGGCAACCTGCTCGAGGAAAACAACGCCGGTGATAAGGCGATGAAAGAACTCGACGCGGAAGACGATGCCGCCGATTCCATCACCCCATATGCTGTAGATGGTGCTGAGGAAGCCACCGAGACTCCGGCCCCGAGAAGCCTGCAAAGCCGACCTCTCTTGATGAGCTCGCACAGACCGAGGCCTCCAATGACGACGTGAACGTCAAGGTGGTTAAAGACGAAAAGAAGGACCAGCTGGTCTGTGAGGTGACTGATGCCCCTGAAAAGGAAGGCAACCTGCTCGACCTCAAGCTTGCCCTAGCTAAGGCGTTCTACGATGGCGGCGAGAAGATTATCAAGACCGTCTGGGAAATCATTCCGGTAGTCGGTGACCTGGTTCCGGCCGATTTCATCGATAAGATTTCCGGTAAGACCTGGGATGGCATTGCCAAGCTGGTCAAGGAAGGCGAGAAGGACAAGACCGTTACCTGGGACCTTTCCCGTGCCCAGGGCATGGCCATCGGACGTATCGATAATGCCGATGCCGATGTTGATATGAATAACCCGGATGCCGCAAAGAAGACCGTATCCGGCCTGCTCAAGTTCGCAGACGGTACCTTTGGCAAGGGAACCAAGGTTATCTTGAAGCTCTTTAATGCAGCCGTTACCATCGCTGGCTTGGTTCCAGGTGCGAACGTCGCTGGCGACCTGAAGCTGAGCAAGGATCAGCAGAAGAGCATCGAAGACTCCCTGAACAATATCTCTACGGCGGCCTCCGACCTGGCAGCCGTCAACGCTCCGGCCGGCCAGCTGTGCTCCGATATGCTCAACGGCAAGAAGACCAAGGATCAGCCTGCTGAGGTCGATCCTTCCGAGGAACCTTCCTCCGAGGAAACCACTCCTGAGGAGTCCACCGAGCCTTCTACCAGCGAGGCTGTCGTTGTTCCCGGCAAGGATGGCCAGGATGGCGTAGATGGCCAGGACGGCCGCGACGGCCGCGACGGTCGCGACGGTCGCGATGGTAAGGACGGCGAGAACGGCCGCGACGGTCGCGATGGCCAGGACGGCGAGAACGGCCGCGACGGTCGCGATGGCAAGGACGGCCGCGACGGTGAAGATGGCCAGGACGGCAAGGACGGCCGCGACGGTCGCGACGGCCGTGACGGACGCGATGGTCGCGACGGTATCAACGGCAAGGATGGCAAGGACGCGGACCTATCTTCCGTGGCCGGCTTCTCCTTCCTTGCAGCCCTGGTAGGTGGCGGCACGGTACTGGGCATTCTGTCTGCCGTTGACTACCTCTACACCCATGGCATGCTGCCGAAGAACAGCGTCCCATGGCGCATCAACCAGTAAGACCATTCCTTAGGTCTTTAGCTGGAATCGGTAAAGCCTCCACGAGCATGTTCTCGGGGAGGCTCTTTCGATTTGTAGTCACTGTTGCGTCGCATCCCGAGAAATATTCTCACACCCTCCCTTCGCGCTCACCGGCGCGGCAGATTTCGTCGCGAAAGTGCTGCCGGTGAGCGCGAATGGCAGGGGAGGGAAAGATAGGGGAGAGGAAGTCAGATGTGGCGGCAGGTAGAAACCGCGGACTTAAGCGGAACGGGCGGCCTTCTGCCCAGCGGAGACGGTGGCGGTAAGGTCGGACAGAAAACGGTCGGGGTGGTCGACGAGCTGTCTCGGGGAATAACAAAGGACGGTGAATCCCGCCTTTCGTAGGAGCTGGTGACGCTCGCGTAGGTGGGGCAGCGCCTTCGCAGAGACGATGTCAACGAGATAGGCGTTGTTGATACACAGAGCGGTCGTGATGTCGGGAAGAGCTTTGAACTGTGCTTTGAAGAAAATAGGCCACGGGAAATCAGCCTCAATGATAAGGGCGCGGGCAAAGGACTCATATGGAGAACGGGAAAGCTCAGAGGCATGGTGGATCACAGCGCGGACGATGCGGCTATTGCGTACTCTTCCCATGCGGGCGAATTCTTGAGTGAGTTCTTCCCGGCTTACTCCGGCGCGTAGTGCCGAGTCGGCGGCGATGAGGCCATCGCGAAAGCCGTGGTAGCGGGCGATATCGATAACCGCGCGGGCTTTGGAAACACAGCGGGCGCCGTCCACGAGGACAGGTTCAGGCAGGGAAGCCTTGCGGTAGATGCGCTCGGGGTGGCGGCGGTCTTTGTGGGGGAGCGTATTGGTGGGAAGTGCCATCTCAATCTGTTCCTCGGCCGTGGCGATGACCCACAGGCCATGTACTCGGGCGGCGGATTTGGAGATGAGTACTGCGGTATAGGCACTGCGAGCGGCGGCAATGGCGCGCAGGCGCAGTTGGGACGGGAAATCGAGGCAATGATAGTGATCGCGCCGGACAGCGATGCGCGGTGCGAGCTTAAGGTAGGTGCCGTTTTTCAGGTCGGTCCAAAAGGTGGGGTGGTTAGCGCGGATGGAATCTTTATTGGTCAGTGGTGTTGTCATGCCTTTAAGCAAAGGACACGCTTCTGGCCGGCGCGAGGAAGTAACGGCCGGGCTTGTGGATAACGAGGAGGCTGAGATGGTCAAGTGCTCAAAGTGGCTGCTGGGGTAAGCAGGGGCGAACTTGTCCACAAGGTGGAGAGGCTGCACTTGCGCGAGGGCGGGAAATAGGAAAGGCCGCGCCGGCAAAAAGGGGCGGGCGCGGGCGGGGACGAGCGGGACTTAGACGGCCGGGGGAGGGGTGACCTTGTCTAGCTGCTCGGTAATCTGCGGCCACAGCTGGCCCATGATGTCATCCCAGGTAAGGATCCACACGGCATTGTCCTTATCGGCCTTACCCACCATGACGAGCTGCTCGTTGCGGGCCCGCATATGGTCCAAGGTCTTTTGCACGGTAGTAGAAGAAGACACGGACAGGGCAGGGCGGGAGAACTCGAGGACCGGGGTCTCCGGAGCTGCCAGCAAGGTATCGCGCACGTGGACTACGCGGGGAACGCGGGAGTCCTTAGGAAAGACCAGTACGCGCATGATGTTCTTGCGCACGACGAGGTCCTGGAGATCGTCCACGGTGGCGTCGGAAGGCAGGGGCACTACCTCGGAGCCATGGGCGCGGGCCATGGCGCCAACGGTGGAGTTTTCCAACTCGATGACATCGGAAATCTGGTTGGCGGAGTCATCATCCAATGCGCCGGTTTCGCGGGAATGCTCGACCAAGGTACGCAGGGTCTCGGCGTCGTAGCCGGCTGCACCGGCACGATCGACGGGCTCTTCGCCAGCTATGGCCACGAGCTTATTGGCCATGACATTGATCCATTTCAGCAGCGGGCGGAAGATCCACACGAAGCCGCGCGCGGGTACCGCGATGACCTGCAGTGCGGTTTCTGGGTGGGCGATCGCCCAAGATTTCGGCGCCATCTCACCCAGCACTAAGTGAAGGAAGGTGACGATGAAGAGGGCGAGGATAAAGCTAGCGACATCGGCAATGCCCAGTGGTAGGCCTGCAGCTTCGAGCGGGGCCATGAGCAGGTGGTGGACCCACGGTTTGGTCACGGCACCCAGCACGAAGGTAGCGGCGGTAATGCCCAGCTGCGCGCCGGCAAGCATGATGGTCAGTTCATTGAGCGAGCGCAGGCCGGCCCGGGCAGTACGGGAATTTTCCGCATACTCTTCCAAACGGTGACGGCGAGCGCCCATCAAGGAGAACTCGATAATCACAAAGAAGCCGGAAGCGGCGATGATAAGTAGGGTAACGAGGAGGTTAAACCACCAAGATTCGGTCATTATGCATCCTCCTTCTCGTCGTCATCATCGGACTGGTCGGGGTAATCCTCCACCAGCTCGATGGCAAGGACGGAGGGCACGTGGCGGTCCACCTCTTGCACGCGCAGGCGGATAGAGCGCACGGGCGCCTCATCGTGGTCCACCCAATCATCGGGCTCGGCCTCGAGCTGAATGGCGTGTTCCTCACCGACCTCTGGCAACGCGCCGGAGTGGGCGATGACGAGGCCAGCGACGGTTTCGAAGTCGCCCTCAGGCAGGTCGTGGCCGATGGCCCGCTCGATTTCATCAATGGGCGTATCGCCATCTACCACCCAGTGGGAATCGTCCTGCTCCGTGATTTCCTCGGTTTCTTCGATATCGTGCTCATCGGTGACATCACCCAAGATTTCCTCGGCCAAGTCCTCCATGGTCACGATGCCCACAAAGCCACCGTATTCATCGATAACACAGGCCATCTTCTGGTCGCTATCGCGCAGCTCCTCTACCACATCCGGCAGCGGCATCAGCTCAGGAACCACGACGGGTTCCTGCATGATGCTGGTGGCCTTGGTGGCGGCGGGAAGGTCGCTTCCCAGGACGTCGATAAGATGCACCACGCCCACCGGGTTATGTTCGTCATCGATGACGGGGTAGCGGGTGTGATCGGACGACATCATCTCGCGAACCTCACCAAGGGTGGTGTCCGGGTCAATGACGTCCACGCGGGAGCGCGGGATCATGGCATGCTCTACGTCGTGCTCAGGGAAATCCAGCAGGCGGTCGAGCACCATATAAGTATTCTCATCCAGATCGCCGGCCTCATGGGAGGAATCCACGATGGATTCCAAGTCATCGGCGGTGGCGGAGGAGTCCACGTCTTCTACCGGTTCAATGCCAAAAACCTTGAGGATGGCATTGGAAGAGTACTCAAAGAAGTGGATGAGCCAGCCGAATAGCCGCAGGTAAAGCTGCGTGGAGGAGGCCAGCCAGCGCGCCGTCTTCATAGGGGCGGCGATGGTGTAGTTCTTGGGGAAAAGCTCCGCGAAGAGCATGGTTGCAATCGTGGAGATGAAAAGCGCCAGGATGGTGCCCACGGTAATAGACACTGCGCTCGGCACACCAACGCCGCCGAGCAGGACGCCCAGTCCTTGGCCCACGAGCGGCTCGGCCACATAGCCGATGAGCAGGCCGGTAATAGTAATGCCGAGCTGCGCGCCGGAGAGCATGAAGGAGGTCTGCTGGGTAATAGCCAGCGCGCGCTGCGCCGTCTTATCCCCCTCAGCAGCCTGGGACCGCAGCTGTGTGCGGTCCACGGACATAAAAGAAAATTCCTGGGCCACGAAGTATGCATTCGCGACGATGATGAGGCCGATGACTACAAATCCGGCCAGGATCATCAAAATAGCCGATAACATGATTTACTCCCCACCGCCTAGAAGGAGGTAGGGACATCGACTGGGAGGTTCCACTGAGGGTGCCTTTCTACTTGGGAAGATGCAAACATACTACATGCTTAACCCCCCTTTCGGCCATTTTGTTCCCGCCCTATTAGGGTTTTATCCATGACTGAACCCTTCGGGCTGTATATCCACGTTCCTTTCTGTGCCACTCGTTGCGGGTATTGCGATTTCAACACCTATACCCCAGGAGAGCTCGGCAGCCCGCGCGATCTCACCGGGCCTTATCTGGATGCCTTGGACCGCGAGCTGGAGTTGGCGGCCGCGCGCGTAGGCCGCCCGGCCGAGACCGTCTTCATTGGCGGCGGCACGCCTTCTTTGCTGGGCGGGCAGGGGCTGACCCGGATCCTCAACACCGTCCGCTCCACCTTCGGCTTGGCGCCCGGAGCGGAGGTCACCACCGAATCCAACCCGGAGTCCACCTCACCGGAGTATTTCGCCCAGCTTGCCGACGCCGGCTATACCCGCATCAGCCTCGGCATGCAGTCCGCTTCCCCCGGCGTTCTCCAAGTCCTAGAACGCGCCCATACCCCTGGACGCGCCTTCGCCGCCGCTCGCGAGGCTCGCGCCGCCGGCTTCGAGCACGTCAACCTGGACATGATTTATGGCACGCCCACCGAAACGGATGACAATGTGCGCGAAACACTAGACCGCGTGCTGGAGACCGGCGTGGACCACGTCAGCGCTTACTCGCTCATCGTCGAAGACGGCACCCGCATGGCTCGTAAGGTCAACAAAGGCATCTTGCCCGCCCCTGATGAGGACGTGCTGGCCCGGCGCTACGAGATGATTTCTTCCACCCTCGAAGCGGAAGGATTTGAGTGGTACGAGGTCTCCAATTGGTCCAAGCCTGGTGGCGAGTGCGAGCACAACCGCATCTACTGGGTAGATGGCAATTGGTGGGGCGCAGGCCCCGGCGCCCACTCGCACTTAGGCAACGAGCGTTTCTTTAACGTCAAGCACCCCTCGCGCTATATCGACGCCCTTGGCCGCGGTGAGCTGCCCATTAAGGAAACCGAAGCGCTCACTGAGGCCGACCGCCACATGGAAAAGGTTATGCTTGGCCTGCGCCTGCGCGAAGGTATCCCGGAGGCTTGGATCGATACCCATGCCACTCCCGCCCTCGAGCGCTTCATAGGCCGCGGCCTGCTCGAGCGCGCCGGCGAACGCGTACGCATCACTAAGCCCGGCCGCTTGCTGGCCGATGGCATCATCACCGATCTCCTCGTCGCTGAAGAAACCTAATCTTCGTCCCGTCTACACTCGAAAGCACGTGAAAGAGCCAAGCGAATAGGAGCGACATAGTGTCTACCTCAACCGATGCCCGCCGCAAGGAAGTCCTGCGCGCCATCGTGGCGGACTATATTGCCTCCCAAGAACCGGTCGGTTCTAAAACGCTGCTGGAGCGCTACCAGTTAGGTGTTTCTTCGGCCACGATCCGCAATGATATGGCCGTGCTGGAATCCCAGGGCCTTATCGCCCAACAGCACGCCAGCTCCGGCCGCGTGCCCACCCAGCAGGGCTACCGCCATTTTGTCGACTCCCTCCATGAGGTCAAGCCGCTTTCGACCCCGGAGCGCCGCGCGATGCTCAGTTTTTTGGAAGGCGGCGTGGACTTGGAAGACGTGCTGCGTCGCTCGGTGCAGCTATTGGCGCAGGTGACAAAGCAGGCGGCCGTCGTCCAGCTGCCCAACCTTAAGGTCTCGCGCGTAAAGCACTGCGAGGTTGTGGCGCTGTCCCCAGTGCGCCTGCTGCTGGTGCTTATTACCGATAACGGCCGCGTGGACCAGCGCAACGTGGAGCTCGATGAAATCATTGACCAGGATCAGACCTTCCGCCTGCGTGACATCGTCAATAGTGCGCTGGTAGGCAAGACGCTTAGCGACGCCTCCGTGGAACTTGCCCACCTCGTCGACGAGGCTCCCTTGGATATCCGCCACCATGTGCTCAAGGTGGCCACCACGCTCATCGAGACCCTAGTGGAGCAGCCCTCCGACCGGCTGATTATGGCCGGTGCCTCCAACCTGACGCGCGTGGCCCGCGAGTTCCCAGAAGGTTTACCCAAGATTATTGAGGCGTTGGAAGAACAGGTCGTCGTCCTCAAGCTGCTTGCCCGTGTGCCGGATCTAGGCAACGTCTCCGTGGTCATCGGCGAGGAAAACGAAGAAGACCAGTTGCGCCAAGCCTCCGTTGTGGCCACGGGCTATGGTCTCGGCACCGGCGATGAGGTGGCCACGCTCGGCGGCCTTGGCGTGGTGGGGCCTACCTTTATGGATTACTCGGGAACAATCTCTAAGGTCTCTGCCGTTGCACGGTATGTGAGCGAAATTTTGGCCGGCGAGCAGTGCGAGTAAACTAGCTGGCCGCGCATTATTTTTTCAAGTTAACCCCAACAAGACGAATTAGAAGGAATATCTCTTACAGTGGCTCGTGACTATTACGGCATCCTCGGTGTTGATAAAAACGCAACTGACCAGGAGATTAAGAAGGCCTACCGCAAAATGGCCCGCAAGTATCACCCGGATCTAAACCCGGATGATGAAACCGCGGCTGAGAAGTTCCGCGATGCCGCGCTGGCTCAGGAGGTCCTACTGGATCCGCAAAAGCGCCAGATCGTGGACATGGGCGGCGACCCCATGGAACAAGGCGGCGGTGGCGCCGGTGCGGGTGGATTTGGCGGCTTCGGTGGCGGCGGCCTGGGCGATATCTTCGCCGAGTTCTTTGGCGGCGGTGCTGGCGGCTCCCGCGGCCCGAAGTCCCGCGTCCAACCGGGCAATGATGCCCTGCTGCGCACTCGCATTACCTTGGAAGAGGCCTATACCGGCTTGAAGAAGAAGGTCACCGTGGATACCGCCGTGCTGTGTGATACCTGCGGCGGCACCGGCTCTGAGTCCAAGTCCAAGCCGGTTACCTGCGATAATTGCAATGGCATGGGCGAAATCCAGGAGATGCAGCGCAGCTTCTTGGGCAACGTGATGACCACCCGCCCGTGCCCGAAGTGCCAGGGCTTTGGCGAGGTCATCACCGATCCATGCAACCACTGCGCCGGCGACGGCCGCGTGAAGAAGCGTCGCGATATTACCGTTAATATCCCGGCCGGCATCAACGACGGCATGCGCATCCGCATGGCGTCCCAGGGCGAGGTCGGCCACGGCGGCGGCCCAGCCGGTGACCTCTATGTTGAGGTCCACACGGAGGAGCACCCCGTCTTCCAGCGCAACGCCGATGATTTGAACCTCACCGTGCGCGTGCCGATGATTGACGCCGCCTTGGGCACCAACTTCACCATCGACCAGCTCAATGGCGAAGAGCTCACGATCGATATCGAACCGGGCACCCAGCCGGGTGAGTCCATCAAGGTCGACGGTGCCGGCATGCCGCGCCTGCGCACCGATGGCTTTGGCAACCTCTTTGCCCACGTGGACGTCGTCGTGCCAAAGGACCTGGACCGCAAGACCCGCGAGTCCCTGGAGAAGATTCGCAACTCCCGCGACGAGGGCGCGCGCGTGCGCACCACCGGCGACGGTCAAGAGGAATCCTTCTTCAGCCGCATCCGCGATAAGTTCCGCCGCTAATGTCGCTCCCCGTCTTCATCCACCCGGACCTTTCCGTCGCGCGCACCGGCGAGGCCTTCAGCCTCTCTGGCCCGGAGGCCCGCCACGCCGTGACGGTCAAGCGCATGGGGGAGGGCGAGCGCCTCGAGCTTATCGACGGCACCGGTATCCGCCTCACCCTCACCATCACCGCCGCCACGGGCAAGGACTCCCTAGAGGGCATGGTTGAGTCCATCGTCACCACGCCTGAGCCCACCCCGCGGGTGACCGTGGTGCAGGCCATCCCGAAGTCCGAGCGTGCCGAGCTCGCCGTGGATCTGGCCACCCAAGCCGGCGCCGATGAGATTATCGCCTGGCAGGCAGACCGCTGCGTGGCCAAATGGGACGGCAAGAAGGCACCAAAAGCGGTGGCCAAGTGGCAGGCGGCCGCAGATTCTGCGGCCAAGCAATCCCGCCGCGCCCGCATCCCCCAGGTGCGCGGCCCGCTGACCACCCCGCAGCTCGTCCAAGAACTCAGCCGCGACCGTGCCGCCGGTGATGCGGCGGCTGCACCCACCGTGCTTGTCCTGCATGAAGAAGCCACCGCCTCCATCAAGGATGTCACGCTCGCAGACGATGTCGTTCTGCTCGTCGGCCCCGAGGGCGGCATCGGTGACGCCGAGCTCGATCGCCTCAAGGAGGCCGGCGCCACGCCTATCAAGCTCGGCCCGGAGGTGCTGCGCACAGCCAGCGCGGCAATGGTGGCGCTGGCGGCAATCGGCATGCGCACCCAGCGGTGGTAGCCGGCGCTGGTAGCCTAAAGCACGTGCCTATCATCACGAAGAAATGTGAGCTAGATTCCGCCTACGTCAGCATCGTGCTGGGTAGCGCGGACGATAACTTGCGCGTGCTCAATAACCGCCTGGATGCGGACCTTTTTGCCCGCGGCAATGTCGTTACTATCACCGGTCCCGATTATGAGGTGGCCCGCGCCGCGAAGATCCTCGACGAGCTCGAAGCCATCGCCCGCCGTGGCCACGCCGTATCCACCGATACGGTCAAGCACACGATGGACATGGTGGCGGTAGAGGCGCCGCAGTCGGTTTCGGCGGCGCTGGCGGCGGACATCGTCAAGCGCCGTGGCAAGGCCGTCCGCCCAAAGACGGTGGGCCAGTCTGAATACGTGCAGGCCATCGACGATAATACGGTGGTCTTTGGTATCGGACCAGCCGGCTCCGGCAAGACCTACCTCGCGGTAGCCAAGGCGGTGCAGGCTCTGCAAACCAAGCAGGTCTCGCGCATTATTCTCACCCGCCCGGCTGTGGAGGCAGGGGAGAAGCTGGGCTTTTTGCCGGGCACGCTCAATGACAAGATTGATCCGTACCTGCGCCCGCTATACGACGCCCTGCGGGACATGCTCGATCCAGAGATGATCCCTAAGCTCATGGAGGCCGGCATCATCGAGGTCGCCCCGCTAGCTTATATGCGCGGCCGCACATTGAACGATGCGTTTGTCATCCTTGACGAAGCCCAAAACACCACGCCCGCGCAGATGAAGATGTTCCTCACCCGCCTGGGCTTTGGCTCCAAGATCGTGGTCACCGGCGACGTCTCCCAGGTAGACCTCCCGCATGGCCAGGTCTCCGGCCTGCGCATCGTGCGCCGCATCCTGCGCAACGTGGAGGATATTCACTTCGCGGACCTAGGCGCGAAAGACGTGGTGCGCCATCAGCTGGTCGGGCGCATTGTCAATGCCTATGAGACCTTTGATAATAAGAAAGCCGCAGAATACGAGGGAATGGAATGAGTATCGAGTTTCTCAATGAGTCCGGCTTCGAAGGCGTCAATGAGGAGATGCTGATTGACGTCGCCTCTTATGCCTTCGGCGCCATGGACATCAACCCCGATGCCGAGTGCACAATTACCTGCGTGGATTTGAAGACCATCGAGGATCTCCACGTGCGCTGGATGGACCTGGAAGGCCCTACCGATGTCATGAGCTTCCCCATGGATGAGCTCACCCCCGGTGCGATTGCTGGTGGCGGCCGCCCGGATGCCGCCGATCCAGGCCCGGCCATGTTGGGCGATATTGTGTTGTGCCCCGAATTCGCATTGCGCCAGGCCGATGCCGCTGGGCACTCCCTAGGTCACGAGCTTGCCCTGCTTACGGTCCACGGCTGCCTGCACCTGCTGGGCTATGACCACTCCACTCCGGCCGAGGAAAAGGAAATGTTCGGCCGCCAAAACGAGCTGCTTGCGGATTGGTACGACGATGTGGCCGATCGTGGCGTGGCTTATCAGCCCAAGCCTTCCGGGCCGAAGGCTTTTCCCGATGCCGCCGAACGCGCCAACCTGGACAAGCAGGTTCCCGGTGGGGGAATACCTGCGGTGGGAGAACCACAAGATCGCCCGGAAGAATAATTTTTCGCTTTCTTTTGTGAGCGCGTGCGCCGCATAGCACAATGGAAACCTATGACTATCCTTTCCATCCAGTCCCACGTCACCTACGGCCACGTTGGCAACTCTGCGGCCGTCTTTCCTCTGCAGCGCGCCGGCCATGAAGTATGGCCGGTCCACACGGTGAATTTCTCCAACCACACTGGCTACGGTGACTGGGGCGGGCCGATGATTCCGGCCAGCGATGTCACCTCCATTATCGATGGCATTGAAAAGCGCGGTGCCTTCCCACAGATTGACGCCATTCTGTCTGGCTACCAGGGCGGCGCCGACATTGCCGACGCCATCGTGGAAACCGTCCGCCGCATTAAGGCCGCTAACCCCAAGGCGCTTTACGCCTGCGATCCTGTAATGGGCAATGCTAAGTCCGGTTGCTTTGTCTCCGATGAGATCCCGCCGCTGCTGCGTGACCGCGTTGTGCCCGTTGCCGATATCATCACCCCCAACCAATTTGAGCTGGGCTACCTCACCGATTCCGAGGTCGGTACCCTCGATCAGACCCTCGCCGCGGTGAAGAAGGCGCAGGAAATCGGTCCAAAGACCGTTCTGGTTACCTCCGTCAAACGTCCCGAAACTCCAGAGGGCCAGATTGAGATGCTCGCCGTTGACGGCGACCGCGCCTTCCTAGTGTCCACGCCACTATTGCCGTTTAAGCGTAACGGCTCCGGCGATGTCACCGCCGCCTTGTTTACCGGCCACTACACCGAGACCAGCGACGTTAAGGAGTCCTTGCGCCGCACCGCCTCCTCTGTCTACGACCTGCTGGAAAACACCTATGAGGCCGAGACTGCTGAGCTTCAGCTCATCCAGTCTCAGGATGTATTCGCACACCCGCGCATGCAGTTCCACGCGGAGGAGCTTTAGGCCTGGGCAATCTCTACGGAAAGCCCATTGTTGCGGACCCTATCCAGTGAGAGGTTAGGTTGCCTAGCGCAGCACTGCGGCGTAATGCCACGCTAGGTCTAGCTTGATTTGGCCGAGCTGAGGATGCAGCCTCAGCTCGGCTTTCTTTATCTGCTCCTTGTATTACTTTCCGAGTCTCTCATATGAGACACCCACGCCTGCTTAAAAGTGGTATGGCGCACCATGCCCTATTAATATGGCGGCAGTCACGTTCTCATCAAGTAGAAGGAGCTCACCATGTCTAGTACCGGAAGCATCAGCGCCTCTCCCGACGGCCTTTTGATGGCACTCATTCAGTACCCCGTCCCCGTGGTTAACACCCCAGAGGACGTCCAAGCCAGCGTGGATGAAATCTGCCGCATGGTTGCCTCCACCAAGGCGGGCTACCCAGATCTCGATCTCATTGTCTTCCCGGAATATTCTTCCTCCGGTCTCAACACCAAGATTTGGTCCTATGATGAATTCCTCATTGGTCTCGATGATCCCAAGGTAGATCAGTTCAAGCAGGCTTGTAAGGAAAATGACGTTTGGGGCGTCTTCTCCATCATGGAGCCCAACCATGAGGAAGGAAAGCCGCCATTTAATACCGCCATCATCATCAACTCCGATGGCGAAATTGCGCTGCACTACCGCAAGCTCCAGCCATGGACTCCTATCGAACCGTGGTACCCAGGCGATTTGGGTATGCCGGTATGTGACGGTCCCAAGGGTTCCAAGCTCGCCGTGAATATCTGCCACGATGGCATGTTCCCCGAGCTGGCACGCGAGGCCGCTTATAAGGGCGCCAATGTCTATATCCGCATTTCTGGCTACTCCACGCAGACCCAGGATCAGTGGATCATGACCAATAAGACCAATGCCTTCCAGAACCTCATGTTCACTGCTTCGGTGAACCTGGCTGGCTATGACAACACCTTCTACTACTTCGGTGAGGGCAACGTCTGCAACTACGATGGCCACATGATTTCTGAGGGTCACCGCAACCCCGGTGAAATCGTCACCGCCGAAATCTTCCCAGAATTGGCCGATAAGGCTCGCATCAACTGGGGCCTTGAAAACAACATCTTCAACCTGGGTAACCGCGGCTACGTTGGCTACCCCGGCGGCAAGACCGAAAACTATCTCACCTGGGTCGAGGACCTAGCCAAGGGCGAGTACAAGCTCCCTTGGGCCGATGACGTCCGCATCAAGGACGGCTGGAAGTACTACCCAGACGGCCCGCAGCTTGGACCGCTGCCGGACGAGTTTAAGTAAGCTTCACTAATTTAGCGGCAAGCCCTGCACCCGTTTCGACGGGCGCAGGGCTTTGGTGTTGTCCAGCGTGCGGTCTTTTTGCTGCTAATACTCGTCGCCTTCTACCGCACCTGTATCGGCATCGGTTGGCGTATCTAACACTGCTTCAGACTCTGGTGTGTATCCGGCATCTACGTCGCCATAGTCATTAAGCGAATCTGAAGGCGGAAGGCCTCCATTGCACAGCTCGGCCCATTCTTCGGGGTACTTATATTGTCCGCCTGGACCACCGCAGACTTCTTCAGCCCGAACAGCTCTTTGTAGCTCTGGAGTGTTGCAGAGCTCAGTTGGGTGCCAAGAGCCATCGGAAAAATGGCCAAACGCGCCTAGCCCGTCATCGCAATACAGCAACTCTGGCTCCGCAGCTGCAGCCTCGGCCTGGGTCTCTGGCTCTGCAGCAACGCTATTTGCAGGTTCTTCAGGCATGCTCTCTTCGCCGCTGCTGGTAGCAGCAGAAGAGGCCGTACTCGAAGAGCTGGTGGCGGACGAAGAAGAGGTCGTCGCAGAGGTAGTGCTCGTCTCTGCTGATGGCTCGGAATCGGGGAGGAGCAGGCGGAGAGGAAGAGGGTAAGAGCAGCGCTCAAAATGAGCGCAGGAGAGGTGCGGGGCATGGAGGAGCCTTTCGGGGAGGCAGCACGGTTTGTGCTGGGGAGAGAGGTTTCTCCATAGATTAGTCCTATTCTGTGCCGCTGGTAGAAATTGGACGTGAACTAATCGGAGATTTTGGCTCTGTGGGCTATTATTGCGGGTAATGAGTTCTGATTTTGATGCACAGTTTGATGCGGCATTCGAGGGTCTTCCAGAAGACCCCGATGATGCCGTGCCGGAAGGCGCCGAGAATACGGCCGCCCCGCTTGATTATTCGCAGTACACCGACACCCCCGAAGGATTCCGTTCCGGCTTCGTGTCCTTTGTCGGCCGCCCGAATACCGGTAAATCGACGCTGACCAATGCCCTGGTAGGTCAGAAGATTGCGATTACGGCTGACCAGCCGGAGACCACCCGCCACACCATCCGTGGCTTGGTGCACCGCGAAGACGCCCAAGTTATCGTCGTGGATACGCCGGGCCTGCACCGCCCGCGCACCCTGTTGGGCGAGCGCCTCAATGAGGTAGTCAAGGATACCTACGCCGATGTGGATGTCATTGGCCTGACCATCCCGGCCGATGAAAAGATTGGCCCGGGTGACCGCTGGATCTTGGATAATGTGCGCTCCATTGCGCCGAAGACGCCGATCATCGGCATCGTCACCAAACTGGATAAGGCCAGCAAAGACCAGGTAGGCGCACAGCTTTTGGCCCTGCACGAACTGCTTACCCAGGAGGATCCGAATGCGGTAGTCATCCCTGTTTCCTCCAAGGAAGGTGTACAGCTTGATGAGCTGGTGCAGGTCATCGTGGATCACCTGCCAGAAGGCCCGAAGTTCTACCCGGATGATCACATCACTGATGAAGGCCAGGAAAAGCGCATCGAGGAACTCATTCGTGAGGCTGCATTATCCGGATTGAAGGCGGAGCTGCCGCACTCGGTGGCGGTGCAGGTCGATGAGATGTTGCCATCGCGCACCCGGGAGGGCGTGCTGGATATCCACGCCATTTTGTATTTGGAGCGGCCTGGACAAAAGCGCATTATCGAAGGCAAGGATGGCCTGCGCTTCCGCCGCATCGTGGGCAATGCCCGCAAAGAAATCATCGAGTTGCTGGGCCAGAACGTATACCTAGACTTGCGCATTAAGGTGCTGAAAAATTGGCAGTCCGACCCGAAGTCGCTGGGTAGGCTCGGGTTTTAAACCACTATGCGCGAGAACTATCGTGACCGCGCAGTGGTCATCCGCATCTACGATTTTGGTGAGGCCGATCGCGTCATTGTCCTACTCACCCGCGATCACGGCCTCGTGCGCGCGGTGGCCAAGGGCGTGCGCCGTGCCAAGTCGCGCTTTGGCTCGCGCCTGCAGCTCTTCGTTAACCTTGATGTTCAGCTGTACGTGGGCAAGAACCTAGCCACCATTTCCCAAGCGGATACGGTGGATTACTTTGGCGCGCGCCTCATCGAGGACTATGAGCGTTACACGGCGGCCTGCGCGGTGCTGGAGTCAGCCGAGCGCCTGGCTTTTGCCGATGCAGCCCATGACCCCTACCTCTACGAATCCGTCACCGCGACCTTGGAGCGGCTGCAAACTGCGGACCCAACCATGACTCTGGATGCCTTCTTGCTGCAGGCGATGGCGCATGCCGGTTGGGCGCCGAGCCTTTTCAACTGTGCCCAGTGCAACCGGCCCGGCCCGCACCACGCCTTTCACCCGGCAGTCGGCGGGGCGGCGTGCCACGAATGCCGGCCGCCGGGTGCAGCCGAGGTGGATCCGGAAACGCTGCATCACCTGTGGCTTTTAGCGCATAACTACCCGACGAATCCCACGAATGCGCAAAAGCAGGAGGGGCATCGCCTAGCGCGGGCGCACCTGCAGTGGCACATGGAGCGCAATGTTTCCGCATTGCAGGTAATGGAGCAGTAGAATATAGCCCGTGATTACGCCAGACCCGAACCGCACTTTGACCCCGCCGAATATCCCGGATGAGTTCATGCCGCGCCATATTGCGCTGGTTATGGACGGCAATGGCCGCTGGGCCCAAGAGAAGGGCATGAAGCGCACCGAGGGGCATAGGCGCGGCGAAGCCGTGCTTCTTGACGTCGTCGATGCCTGCCTGGCCGCCGGCGTTCCTTATCTTTCGGCATATGCCTTCTCTACGGAGAATTGGCGCCGCAGCCCCGAGGAGGTCCGCTTCCTTATGGGCTTTAACCGCGATGTGCTGCGCCGCCAGCGTGAGTGGCTCAATGAGCGCGGTGTGCGCGTGGTGTGGGCTGGGCGCCGCCCGCGCCTATGGCGCTCGGTTATTAAGGAGCTTGAGGCTGCCCAGGAGCTGACCAAGGATAACACCAAGATGACCTTGGCCATGTGCGTGAACTACGGCGGTAGGGCAGAGCTGGTGGATGGTTTCCGGGACATTGCCAAGCAAGTTGCAGCCGGCGAGCTCAACCCGCGCGATATTAAGGAAGAAACCATAGCGCAGCATCTCTATGATCCGGGCATGCCGGATGTGGATCTCTTCCTGCGCCCGTCCGGGGAGAAGCGCACCTCGAATTTCCTGCTGTGGCAGTCGGCTTATGCGGAGATGATTTACCAGGATAAGCTCTTCCCAGATTTCACCCCGGAGGATCTCTTCGCCGCCATCGAGGAATATGCGCGGCGCGACCGCCGCTTCGGTGGCGTCAAGAAGTAAATGCCAAGCGGCGAAGCGGTGTGCGTTTATAGCTCGGGGATAAAGATATCCTCGATGCGGCAGGAAAAGTGGCGTGCGATTTGAAATGCGAGGGGGAGCGAAGGATCGTAGCGCCCTTTTTCAATGCTGATTATCGTTTGGCGCGATACGCCTAGCTCGGTGGCCAATCCTTGCTGCGAGAGACCTTGGCTCTCGCGAATCTCTTTGAGCCGGTTGTCCATGGTTTAACTCGCTGCCCGCTTGTGGGCAAAGTAGCTAATGCCAAAGGTTCCGGTGACAAAGACTCCTAGGATGAGCGTGAGCATGGAGCCCGAAACGTGGAAATCCCAAAAAGTAGAGACAACGCCCAAGCCACCGATGCCCAGGAGCATGGCGTGCAAGGTGTTTTCGGAGGCCTGCGAATACCAATGGGATTCGATGGAGTTTTCCGGATCGGGTGTTGCTCCGCGGATGGTGGACCGATCCACCATGAATCCCCAGCTAGCCGCCGTAGCAACAAGAAATAGGCACAGTGCGTACACGGCAAACGCTAGTAGCGGCGAATCATCGTGTACGAATGCGGCCACGATGGCGCCGGCGGCTGCAGCGAGGCCCGCGCCAGCCGCAACGGATAGTGTGAGGAGTTTGGTTTGGGTGCCACCAAACTTGGGGCGGCCAAAGCGGGTGGTCTGCAAGGAGGCCTCCTGAAATAAGTGGTTGTAAAGCGTGCTTGACACTCATCTTATGTGAAGCGTCCTTTACTGTAAAGGGTGGTTTACTTCTTGGGTGAGATTCGTTCTTAAGGATGAGTGGCAGCCTTTTAGGGTGGAGGCATGGCAGAAGACGACATCAGACTAAAAGACGCACTTATCGGAATCGTGGCCATCAGTGCCATGGATGTTTTATTGGTAGTGACAGTTTTTGTCATGATGAAGTCTGGCTTGGCTGCGGGCGGACTGGGCACGATTATGCCCGCTGCGCTTGCTCTTTCGGTGGCGGTGCCGACGGCTGCGTTGGTGTACTACCTCAAGCATCGGGGGATTGGCCTGGGCTTTCTGCCTTTGGGTAGGCGTGGTTGGCACTTGCTGTGGCAGGTGCCCCTTGTGATTCTGGCGGCGGGGGTCGCAGCCGCGATTGTGGGGCCACTGTTGGGGATATCGCCCTCGGACAATACATCTGCAGCTGATGGGCGCGGTGTTATGGTCGTCGTGTCTTTGGCGTGCTATCTCTTGCTGGCGCCGCTGGCGGAAGAGATTGTGTTTCGCCGCTTGCTGATGGGGTATCTAGATCGCAGCGTCCCAGCCTTTGCCAGCGTGATCCTCAGCTCGTTGTTGTTTGGTGTCGCCCATATTGCGCCGCCGGTCATTGTGTATGCGACTTTTCTGGGGATGGGGTGCGCGCTAGTGACCCGCTTCCACAATTCGCTGCGCGCAGGCTTTATTGTGCACTTGGTCAATAATGTGGTCGTGCAGTTGATTGCGGTCTCGGCGCTATAGTCTTGGCGTGGAAGGCGCTGCCACAGTCGGGCCGCGCAAGAAAACCCCAGGCTCCGGAGTGGAGACTGGGGCTAGGGGAGGAGCGGCTTCGCTAGGCGGAGTGGGGATGCTTAGACGGAAGCAGCGCAGTTGCTGCAGATGCCAAATACCTCGGCATCGTGGCCGGTGAGCTCGAAGCCGTACTCCTTGGCCACGGAGGTCGCCCACTTTTCAATGGGGCCGCCGTCGATTTCCTCGGTGCGGCCACACTTGGTGCACACCAAGTGGTGGTGATGGGCGTCAGTCTCGCAATGGCGGTAGAGGGTTTCGCCATTGGGCATGTGGAGCGCGTCCACTGCATCGATATCGGTTAGGGACTGCAGGGTGCGGTACACGGTTGTCAGACCCACCTTTTCCTCCCGCTCCTGAAGTTCGTGATAGATCTCCTTGGCGGAGGCGAATTTCTCCATATCCCGCAGCACCTCGACGACTGCGGTGCGCTGCTTGGTATTGCGCGCTCCTAGTTTGGGAATACTGTCGTGTAAAGCCATGACCTTTATATTATCAATTCTTTTTCAACAACTGCATAGTCAGGCGGCTTTATATGCAAGGAGGGGAGGGCTAGGAGGCGATCCTGGCGGCGTCGGCAAGCAAGTCCAATACCTGCGGCGCAATGAGTGAGTAGGTCACCTCGCGCCCGCTGCGCTCGGAGTCAACAATGCCCGCTTGCTTGAGAACGCGCAGGTGCTGGCTAATGAGCGGCTGAGACTTGCCGGTGGCTTTGACGATCTCGTGTACAAAGTGATCGCGTTCGGCCAGGCGGGAGATGATGGCGATGCGTAGGGGCGAATCGAGGGCAGCGATCACGCCGGCGGCCGCAGAACTATTAATCGCCGTATCAGTGGTCGTCATAGGGAATGTCACTTTCAATTAAATACCTATTACCTGTCGGGCACCCTTATATTACCCGATGTGTTCAATAACTCGTATGTATTTCAAATTAAATTCATGCCCTAATCCACCGCCGGCAAGCGCTTAGGGTTAGACTGAACGAGATTGTCAAGACTGTCCCCTACCAGAGGAGTCCGAAAACTTATGGCATCCGTCATCGATACCGTTGTAAACCTGTGTAAGCGCCGCGGCTTGGTCTACCAGGCAGGTGAAATTTACGGCGGTTCCCGCTCCGCGTGGGACTACGGCCCTCTTGGTGTAGAGCTCAAGGAAAACATCAAGCGTCAGTGGTGGCGCCACATGGTCCAGTCCCGCGCAGACGTCGTGGGTGTCGATACCTCCGTCATCCAGCCACGCCAGGTCTGGGTATCTTCCGGTCACGTTGAAGTATTCTCCGACCCGCTGGTGGAATCCCGCCACACCGGTAAGCGCTACCGTGCCGACCACCTCATTGAGGCCTACGAGGAAAAGCACGGCCACGAGCCAGAAAACGGCCTGGCAGATATCAATGACCCGGAAACCGGCCAGCCGGGTGACTGGACCGAACCGAAGGCTTTCTCCGGCCTGCTCAAGACCTTCCTTGGCCCAGTCGATGATGAGCAGGGCCTGCACTACCTGCGTCCGGAGACCGCACAGGGCATCTTCGTTAACTTCAAGAACGTGATGACCTCCTCGCGCATGAAGCCGCCGTTTGGCATTGCGAATATTGGCAAGTCCTTCCGCAATGAAATTACCCCAGGTAACTTCATCTTCCGCACCCGCGAGTTCGAGCAGATGGAGATGGAGTTCTTCGTTAAGCCAGGCGAGGACGAAGAGTGGCACCAGTACTGGATCGATGACCGCTATAACTGGTACGTGGACCTGGGCATCAAGGAAGAAAACCTGCGCCTTTACGAGCACCCGAAGGAAAAGCTCTCCCACTACTCCAAGCGCACCGTGGACGTGGAGTACGCCTTTGGCTTCAAGGGCTCCAAGTGGGGCGAGCTGGAAGGCGTGGCTAACCGCACCGACTATGACCTGTCCGTACACGCCAAGGGCTCGGGCGAGGACCTGTCCTACTATGACCAGGCCAATGACGAGCGCTGGATCCCGTACGTCATCGAGCCGGCCGCCGGATTGGGCCGTTCCATGATGGCCTTCCTGGTTGATGCCTACGACGAGGAAGAAGCTCCCAACGCCAAGGGTGGTACCGATAAGCGCGTGGTCCTGCGCCTGGACCGCCGCCTGGCCCCCATCAAGGTAGCCGTGCTTCCGCTTTCCAAGAAGGAAGAGCTCTCTGAGCCTGCCCGCAAGTTGGCCGATAAGCTGCGCGCTTATTGGAACGTGGACTTTGACGTCTCCGGTGCCATCGGCCGCCGCTACCGTCGCCAGGATGAGATTGGCACCCCGTTCTGCGTCACCTTCGACTTCGACACCCTCGAAGACGATGCCGTGACCGTGCGCGAGCGCGACACCATGGAGCAGGAGCGCGTGAAGCTCGATGACCTCGAGGCTTACCTCGCCTCCCGCCTGATTGGGTGCTAGGGATGCATTACACCAGCTGGGATCGCTCTGACCGCGCAAAACCCGTGCTCTTGGCCGAAGACGGCCCGGAGCAGCTGGGCGTATTCTCGGAGCATTCCGCGGAGGTCGACGGCCACTTCTGGCGCACCGAGGTCAGTGACCTTGGCGCCTCTGCCACGCTTGCCGACGGCTCCATCTACCGCCTCGCCGGCCGCCTCGGCCGCGATAAGCGCCTAGAGGCATCGCTCAACGGCCGCACTTTTCACTTCATCAATGAAAACAGCGGCGACTGGATCATCGATGATGTCGATGATGACAAGGTAGGCCAGTTCTCCTCCCGCAACTCTGGGGTGCGCAAGTCCATCCTCGAATTCGAGCACGAAGCCGAAGGACTCACCACCGCCGAAATTGCCGGTTTGAGCTGGTTTACCCGCGTCATCCTTGATGCCAATACCCAAGGCAAGGCTTGGGCGTGGATCATCACCTTGGTCCTCGCTTCCATCGTTGCCATCCTCGCGCTTTTCATCTTCTAATGACTGTGCAGTGGACTTGGGGCGAGGGTGCGCTCAGCAGTGCCGCGGGGGAGCAACTGGCTTCCGTGTGCGACGGTGTGCTCGCCACCGCGGCCGGCGAGCGCCTAACCTTGGAATCTTCGCTGGATTACTCCTCCCCGCGCTTCTTCTTGCGCGCGCAGACCGCGGCGGGCGCGGGCGAGGATTTCTCGGTCTCCCAGGCCGGGATTACCATCACCCGCCTGCGTGCGGCCTGCGGGGAGCGCGAGTACCTGCTAGAACGCCGCAACCCTTTCCGCCGCGAGCGCCGCATCGTAGCTCGCCGCTCGGGCGCCGAGGTTGCCAGCACCGCCCCGGCGGGAAACGGACTGCAGGTGAGCGTGGGTGAGCTGCCGGAGCTCGACGCCATATTCTTGAGCTACGCCTGTGCGCTTCTCGACGCCACCCCGCGCACCCTGCGCACCTAGTCCGGCGCAATCAACGAAGGCGCCGCCCACGGAGAGTGAGACGGGGCGGCCTTTGCTCGGCTAGAAGGAGCCGCCGCGGAAGCCGCCTCCGTCGCCGCCGCCGAGGTCTCCGCCGCCAAAGCTGCCTCCACCAAAGCCGCCGCCTCCGAAACCGCCACCAAAGCCGCGGCCGCCGCCGAGCATTTGGCCCAGGACCATACCGGTGACGATATTGCCGGCCGCGTTGCCCATCTGCTGCCGCTGCTGGCGGCGACGGTGCTCGTCAATGTCATCCTTGGCGCGCTGCAGCGCCGCCTGGGCCGCGGCCACCGCTTCGCGGGAAGACTGCAGGGCGGCGCGGATATCGCTGCGCTCGGTGTGGAGGGCTTGGGCGTGGAGACGTTTGGCGTCGGCAAGCGCGGTGCGTGCGCCCGAGCCGATGATGCGCCCGCGGGAGGAAATGAGGTCCTCCGCAGCCTGGATATTAGATTCCGCCACGGAAATCTGCTGGCGGAAGAGATCAAGTTGGCGCGCGTGGGTGGAGGTCTTTTCCCGCACGCGGTCAAGCGCCTCATCCAGCTGCGTGTCAATAGAAGTAAGTGCGGTGTGCTGGCCCAATGGATCCTGCTGGCCTTGGGCCTTGGCCTCAGTGACTGCGGAGCCAGCGCGACCGAGCAGTTCCTCGAGCGCGTTCCAATCCGCCGTGGTTCCCTGCGCCTTGCCTTGGCGCTCGAGCTCGCGGGCTTCGTCGATTTCGCCTTCGACTTCGGCAATGAGGGACTCGAGGTTAGCGCGGGCGGTGGCGATATTCTCCTCCGCGTTTTCCACGCCGGAAATTAGGCGATCCGTCATCGCGCAGGCATGTTCACTATCGCGGATGAGCCCCACCAGCGGGCCCTGCTGACCGGCCGGCTGGGCCTGGACCCCGCGGGCCTTTTCTAGCAGTTTTTCTGCCTCATCAAGCGAAGCGGCGGCAAGCTCCGGGTTATCGGCAATGGAGGACAAAACGTGCTCGTCATAGTTGCCCTTCAACCGAGCCAACGTGGATTCGGCCTCCGGCAGGCGGGCGCGCAGGCCCACGGTGCGCTGGGTGAGCTCGTCCAGTTTCTCAGCGGAGTGGATAAGTAGGTCGCGCATCTGGGCAAATTCAGCGGCCTGGGCATCCAGGGCATCGTCGGCCTGACCACAGGAAGAGACGATGTCCACGAGCATCTGGCGTCGTTCGGCCGGGGACTCCGGAACGGCATCATCTAGGCGTTGGCGTAGGTGGAAAGCCTTTTGCAGGGTAGAAGTAGAGTGGTTCATCGCCTTGGTAAACGGGCGCACGCGCTCTGGACCAAACTCCGAAAGCGCGATATTGAGCTCCTCCTTGCCGCGGCGAATGGACTCATCGGTAGAGACCAACTCTTCCTGCGCCAACTGGTCCAAGGTCTCAAGTGACAAACGGTTGAGCTGACCGGTATCGCCCGGGGCGATTTCGCGGGCCGACTCGAGCGTTTGCGCCTTATTCTTCTTAGTATTGCGGCGGGAGTAGTACATGATTCCGCCACCGGCGGCGACAATGGCGGCCGCGCCACCGCCCAGCCACGCTAGGCCGGAAGAATCGGAGGAGCCAGAAGAGCTGGAGGCACTAGGGTTGCCCAGGGCGGCGTCGGCAAGCGCGAGGGCGGAAGCACCGTATTCATCGCTGGCCAGCTTGTCATAGGCAGCGTCATACATCTGGTCGAGCCGGCCTTTGGGCCAAGCTTTGCCGGTCTGCACGCCCATTTTGCGGTCATCGACGGACAGGACATACACCGCAGAGTTTTCCCCCTTGTCCTTGACCACTTGGGCAGCAAAGCTTTCCGGATCCGCATCTAGCTTATTGGTGATGTAGACAAAGAGGACCCGGTGCTCATCCTTTTGTAGCTGGCCAATCTTTTCTCTCAGCTCGGCCTTTTCTTGGGTGCTTAAAACGCCCGCGTCATCGGTAACCTTCTCCTTAAGGGTGGTCGTACCGGTGCCCTGCGCCACGGTGGTGGTTTCAGCGGCAAAGGCAGACCCCGCACCGATGGAGGTGCAGCCCAAAATGAAAGCGGCGACGGCCGCGCGGCCCAAACGTGCACTCAAATTCATGCCCACCACTTTACCGGCTCCACTTAGCTCTTCGGCGGGTAGTGTAATGGGGCAGTGAAGTACGTAATTGTTTTAGGCACTGCCCAATATGACGGCCGGCCCTCCCGCATCCTTGCCGGACGCCTGCGCCATGCCGGCGAGCTAGCCACCGCCGAGGGCCTGGAAGTTATTACCGTGGGCGGCAAGCTACCCGGCGATAGGTTTACTGAGGCCGGCGTCGGCCGCACCTTTCTGCGCGAGCACTACCCACACCTGACCGTCCACGCGGTGGAGCAGGGGCTAGATACCCGCAGCTCCCTGAAAGCGGCCAAGGAAGCCTTCGCGCTTTCCGACGCCACCATCATCACCGATCCCCTCCACCGCCCGCGCACCGCACTCATCGCCCGCCAGGAAGGACTAAAAGCCACCGTATCCGGCACGCCGTATTACCCGGCCGCGCGCTTTTCCAAACCCTGGTGGCGCTACCTTGCCCACGAAACCGGTGGCGTGGCCTACGCGCTGGTAGCAGGACTTTTGCCCCCGCGCGGTGCCGCCGCACTGCGCAATGGGTTCTACCGCGTGGAGCAGCTCCTGCGCCCGAATCAAAAGCTGCGGCATCAGACGATTGAGCAGGAAGATAGGGATTCTTTTCCCCGGCGATAAGAAGCATCGCATGATATTTTTTAAGCTGCCGATACATTTTTAGGGAAAAAGGGGTTCTTTTCCGTTAAATCAGGAAGTAACACCGAGCCATGTCGGCCAGCGCTGAAATGCTACGAAGCCTCAGGAGGAAAGCGTGTTAAAACTGGAGAACCTGTCTGTAAAGCTAAGCAGGAAAAGTAGCCCGCTATTCTCTATCGACTCTGTGCATGAGCCAGGCACCCTCACTTGGATTCGAGGCGCCTCTGGGTCCGGCAAATCCACGCTGCTTCGCGTTATCTCTGGACTCCAGAAGCCAACATCAGGAACCGTCAGTATTTTCGGACATGACTTATGGAGCTCTTCTGCTCGAAATAGAGATAGGCTTCGAGCTAAATCGATGGGAATAGTGTTTCAAGATTCCGGCGTAGTGCCCTGTTTGACAATCGACGAAAACCTTTCCTTCGCACAAGGGCTAAGCGGAGCCACTGCGGACTCGGACGCTAATAGCTCTTTGCTAGCTCAACTCAATATGAGTGAATACGGAGCCTCTCTACCGCACGAGCTTTCAGGGGGACAACGCCAACGCGCGGCCATAGCAACGGCAATGTCCAAAAAGCCCCAACTCGTTTTCGCAGACGAACCGACGAGTGCCTTGGATGAGGACAACACATATTCAGTGTTGCGATATCTGCATAATTACACAGTAAGAAACCACGCAATCGCCTTGGTAGTTTCCCACGATGATCGTTTAGCGCAGTTTTGTGATCAGGTTTTGGAAATCGGGGTAAACCAATGAATTTTCGCGCTGTGGAAGCGAGGATCCGTAAGAGCACTTTTGTGGAGAGTATCCCGTTACTAGCTACCTCGTTTGTGCTCTTCTTCTTTGTCTGTCTGTTAGTCTCCACAGTAGCGGCGGACAAGGTAGCCGAATCTATGTCAATGGGGCTGATGTATTCGGCTTTCATATCGATCATTCCCTTTGCTCTGGCGCTCAAATACTGCTTTAGGCATGTGGTGGAGGGGAGGCGCCACCACTATGAGGCGCTTCGTTTATTTGGGTTAACATTAAAACGAATTCGCCGAGTGCTATTCCTTGAGCTACTTACGGTTTATTTTTTCTTTTCAATAGTTAGCGCAGTTCTGGTTCCAGTGCTGATGAAGCCAATCTTCTTGGTTCTGTATTCGGGTTTTGGCATTGATCTCCCTCAAGGACTCCCTTCACCACTACTCGTCGCTGTGATCTCATGGTGCGCTATCGTTTGTCTGAGCTTCGTTCCTTTCCAACAGGAAACGAGAGTTTTGGAGGATTTGAGCCAAGGCCCAACTCGCATAGATCCAACTCCAAGGAATCCGCGGGCTGCAGAACTCCTTCGATATCCGCTGGGGATAGCAGCCTGTGTTGTATTGCTAGTGGGATTTGTGGCGATGCCCCAAGCGGATCCATCTAGTAGGTGGCCGTTTATTTTCGTCTACTGCGTGCCCTTCTTGGTGAGTGCTGCCTCTGTATTTGTCTACGCGGTTGTCTTATATTCCGCCGAATACCTCTCCCTCAAGTTTGGGGGATGGAATCCTCCGATTTTGGGAGTCCGATATGCGCGATCTTTTATCGCCACCACCATATTGCGGGTCTCTTGTATTTTTATCTTGTTTCCCATCATTCCTTTTATTGCGAATGATTCGGCACTCTACTCAGCAAGGGAAGAATTAGCTGACAATGTGAAGAACGTGTATGTAGGGTCGCCGCAGGATGAACAAACTATCAGCACATCCACTGCCCAAAACATTTGTCAGGATCACGCCGCAGATTGCCTAGGAGTTCTTAGCTGGGTGCCTGCTGACCAAGACTCGGAAGAGCTCCAACCTTCCACCATGGAAGAAGGCGCTGTCTTTGCGCTGGTAGAAGATCGGGACGGAACAGTAAGTTCCTTGGTTAATGACCGAGAGGTAGTTGAGACGGAACCCCGATCGCCGTTTGACCAAACGTGGATGCGGCCATGGGATAAAACCTTTAATTCTGAAGCAGATCCTTCTTGGGGAACGGGCGAAAGGCAAGACGAAGGTTATGCTGTAGCCATTTTTTCGAAGCAAGTGGAATTGAGCGACAGCCAAGCGATGGAGGTTGTAGGCGCTCAGCAATGGGCAGAAAACCTACCTTCAACGTTGCTTTACGGTCCAAACGGTACCGGTACAAGCGAATTTATTCCGTTGTTTGCCTACGTGATTGTTGGGGGAGCAGTTCTCATCTTCGGACTGGCCTTAGCACAACAAGGTCGGCTTATCCGCTTCACTAAAACCATTTGGGAACAAGGCGTCTCAGTTGCAGAAGCGCACAGAAACAGGAAATTGGCCAATTGTTTGCCTTCGGCTTTTGCGTTGGCTTTGTCGCTAGGAGCAGCTGCTCTACTGAGCACGTATATGGACTCTTATATAGCGCATAAACTTGTATTGCACTTTCCGGATGTCCCATTTGGACTCATACTTTTCTTGGTGGTGGTTGTGGGCCTGGCAGCGGTGGGCAGCAACTTTGTGAAAGGCCCGCGGCCTGCTAAAAACTAGGCGGCCACGTTGCTCACCCAAAAGGCCAGTTCACGGAATATGCTTGGGTCGTGTCCTATTCTTATTCCGCCGCCGACTTCGCCCGCCTGGCCGATGAAAAGCCGAAGGGCTCAGCCTTCCATACCGTGGAAGAACATCGCGGCGTCTTTGCCCGTGACCGCGCCCGCGTGCTGCACTCGGCAGCCTTGCGGCGTCTGGCCGATAAAACTCAGGTCGTCGGGCCGCGCGATGGCGATACTCCACGCACCCGTCTGACCCACTCGCTGGAGGTGGGCCAAATTGCGCGGAGCATCGGTGCTGGACTTGGACTCGATCCTGATCTGTGCGACATGGCAGGGCTGACCCATGACATCGGCCACCCGCCCTACGGGCACAATGGCGAAAACGCACTCAATGAGGTCGCCCTCAATGGTTTTGAAGGCAACGCGCAGACCCTGCGCATCCTCACCCGCCTAGAGCCCAAGGTCATCGTGGACGATGCCAGCGGCGTGCCGCAAAGCTTCGGCCTCAACCTCACCCGTGCCGCCCTCGACGGTGCCTGCAAATACCCCTGGACCAAGACCAATCTCGATGGCAGCACCAACCGCAAATACGGCGCCTATGACGAGGACGCGGATCTGCTCGAGTGGCTGCGCGAGGGCCATAGCGATAATCGCAAATGCATCGAAGCCCAAGTCATGGACTGGTCCGATGACATCGCCTACTCCGTGCATGATGTGGAAGACGGCATTATTTCCCGGCGCATCTCCCTCAATGTCCTTTGGGACCTAGTTGAGCTAGCCCAGCTGGCAGAAAAGGGCGCTAAAGCCTTTGGCGGCACGGCCGATGAGCTCTTGGAGGCGGCCGATAGCCTGCGCAACTTAAGCGTCATCAACGCCATCGGCGATTTCGACTACTCCCTGCGCGACTATGCCAATTTGAAGAAGATGACCTCTGAGCTCGTAGGCCGCTATGTCGGCGCGACCGTCGGTGCCACCAGCGAAGCCAATGCCGAGCTCATCGCCTCCAATACCCTTGGCCGCATGCACGGTGACCTCGTTGTGCCCAAGCAAGCCGAGGCGGAGGTCAAACTGCTTAAAACCATCGCGGTCCTTTACGTCATGGATGAGCCCGCCCACTTAGCCCGCCAAGACCGCCAACGCGAGCGCATCTACCGTGTCTACGATTACCTCGTCGCCGGCGCCCCCGGCTCTTTGGATGCCACCTTCCGGCTGTGGTGGGAGCAGGCCGATTCTGATGCCGCTCGTGACCGCGCCATCATCGACCAAATTGCGTCCATGACCGAGTCCCGCCTCGAGCGCTTGGCCCGCCGGAGTGCGGAGCTGTCTGGGTTCCTCAGCTAAACCTGGCTTGCCCACCACCGCGCTAGAGTTAGGTCGAGAGTCATCAGGCCGATCTGAGCGCGAAAAGGCCGAATTGAGAGCTCAAAACCCTCAATTCGGCCTCATATCTATGGACCTAACGCCTCAGCTCCAACCCCAGGGCCCGAGTCGCTAGCGCACCAACGCGACACCTTGGTCCTCGAGCACGCTAGCTACCGCCGCTAGGTCCTCGCCTTCGATATCCATATTGGAGGCAACGATGACGCTGGTGCGCTGCTCGCGCAGGAAATCCGCTAGGTCATCGAGGTTGCGCGGTCCGCAGTCTTCGCAGCCGCGGGTGCGGCCGAGTGCGTTAAAGAAGTCCGCGCGAGTGCGGATGTGTTCAGTGATGAGGATGCGTCGCATGATTACTCCTCTGCGTCCGGGATAGAACAGAAGCTTTCATAGTGGTCGTCGGTGTAGTACCACACGTCTGGGTCGGTCTCGCTGCCGCCACCGGTGATGATGCGGCGGGCACCGCGGTTGTGTCTGCCGGGGGTTTCTACCGTGTATTCGCGGTAGTAATTCTTGTCCTGCTGGGGCAGCCGGCCCTCGTAATTGCCAAAGCGGGCGTTGTCATTATCCGGGTAGTCGTAGGGGCCACCGGTCAAGATATCGTCTGCGGTGTCTTTGGCCTCGGCGGGTAGGGAAGACATCGTGCAGGTATCGGCGTCGCCAGTCGCGGCCGCTTGGGTCGACTCAGAAGTGGAGGAAGCAGCGGAATCACCATCGCCGCCGAGATCGAAGCCGAAGTAGCCTGCCACGACGGCGAGCGCAAGGCCGCCGAGGGCAACGGGGAGCGATTTCTTGGACGCTTTGGACTTGGGCATACCTTTATTGTTGCAGGTGCGGCGCTAAAAGTGGAAATTGGCCCGAGACAATGGCGAGGTCAAAAATTGCCCCGTCACGGGGGTAGGTAACAGTATGTGGAAAGTACCCCAACAGAGGGTAATTTGCGTCCAAACTGTGAACCCTGTTCAACGTCACCATCCTGCCCTAGCTATTTGAACATTCCCACCGCGCGCGGGGTAGTCTGTACGCATGGCAAAAGGCAGAATTCCGGACAGCGATATCCAAGCTATCCGTGAACGCGCGCCTTTAGAAGAAATCGTCGGCGAGTACGTGCAGCTCAAGCCCGCCGGGCACGATTCGCTTAAGGGCCTTAGCCCCTTCAAGGATGAAAAGACTCCGTCCTTTCACGTGCGCCCGCAGCGCGGCTACTACCACTGCTTTTCCACCGGCAAGGGTGGCGATGTATTCAGCTTCCTGATGGAAATGGAGCAGGTCTCCTTCCCAGAAGCGGTTGAAGCGGTAGCGCAGAAGATCGGCTATCACATCAACTACCAGGGCGGTTCTACGGGCGCGCGCAATGAGAAGCCGGGCACGCGGCAGCGCCTCATCGCTGCCAATAAAGCCGCCCACGAGTTTTACCGCCAGCAGTTGGAGACCCCACAAGCGGCTACAGCCCGCGATTTCCTGCTGGATCGCGGTTTTTCCCGCGAGGTCATCTATGACTTCGAGTGCGGCTATGCCCCAGAGGGATGGGATACGGCTACCAAACACCTGCTGCGCCTAGGCTTTTCCTTTGAAGAGCTGGAAGCAGCTGGCATTTCCAAGATGGGCAAGCGTGGTCCCATCGACCGCTTCCATCGTCGTTTGCTGTGGCCGATTAAGGACCTTTCCGGCAACGTCATTGGCTTTGGCGCCCGCAAGCTTTTCGACGACGACAAGCTCGGCAAGTACATGAACACCTCTGAGACCATGCTCTACCGCAAGTCCAAGGTGCTCTTTGGCCTCGATTTGGCCAAGCGCAATATCGCCGAAAACCACCAAGCCGTGGTGGTAGAAGGCTACACGGATGTCATGGCCATGTATGCCGCAGGCGTCAAGACCGCTGTTGCTTCCTGTGGTACCGCCTTTGGCGGCGAGCATCTGCAGGTGCTGCGCCGACTCATGCTGGATGATTCCTACTTCAATGGCGAGCTCATCTATACCTTTGACGGCGATGAGGCAGGGCAGAAGGCCGCCATGCGCGCCTTTGACGGCGAGCAAAAGTTCACCGGTCAATCCTTTGTCTCCGTAGCGCCCGACGGCATGGATCCGTGCGATCTGCGTCTGCACAAAGGCGATGCCGCCGTGCGCGAGCTCATCGCGGACCGCATCCCCATGTTCGAGTTCGTTATCCAGTCCGTCATCGCGGAATACAGCATTGACAGCGCCGAGGGGCGCCTGCAGGCCCTGCGCCGCGCGGTACCCGTGGTCGCACAGATCCGTGATCAACCTTTGCAGCGTGAATATGCCCGGCGTCTAGCAGGTTGGGTGGGCTGGCCGGATCCGGAAGAGGTTCTCCGGCAGGTGCGCGCGGAGGCACGCAAGCCCAAGAAAGCCGAAAAGCCCACCATTCGTCGCTTCGACAATGCGAAGCAGCAGCCGGCACAGCAGGACGTGCCGATGATCCATCCGCCGAGCCCGAAGGAGACCCACCTGTGGCCTCAGCGCGAGGCCCTCAAGCTGGCCTTGCAGATGCCGCAGGTGGCAGGTTCCTATTTCGATGGCATTACTGCCGACGCCTATACCAACGACGCCTACCGCCTCGTGCGCCAAGCCATTTCTACCGTGGGTGGCGCAGCTCAGGGCGCCACCATGCCGGCCGTGGAGTGGATCGCCGCGGTGGCCGGCGAAATGCAGGACCTTACCGGCCGCAACTTCGTCTCGGAGCTTGCCGTAGAGGCCATTTTGCCAACCGACGTCGGTCCCGAAAAATACGCCGACTCCGTGCTCTCCCGATTGCAAGAGACGGTGGTGGGCGATCAAATCGCCCAGTTGAAGGCTCGTCTTGGCCGCATGCGTCCCTCCGATGATGAGGCTAGCTATAACTCGCTTTTTGCTGACCTCGTCGCTTTAGAACAAGCCCGCCGCGAGCTCAATGACCGCGCCTTCCGCGGCACGCCTCCCCAAGGTTAAAAATATCCCCTCGCCCTGTCACCGATTTAGGTGCGCAGCGAGGGGAGGGAAGAGGCTGAAACTAATTTAGTCCTCATCAGGTTCATAAATGCGGTCCGCGTTGTCTACCTGGGAGCCGCGCAGCCGGCCTTTGCCCTTGCGCTTGGAGGAGAGATCGCGAACCTCGCGCATGCGCGGTTCCGGATCCAAGCGGTTGGCTACTGCCTTGCGTGCAGAAGTGACGGCAGATTTGGTCACGGGGGAGTTGATAGCCTTCTCGTAGGCGCCCTTGATCTGGTGGTAGCGCTTGCGGCCTGCTTTGGTGCCAAAAACGTATCCTGCTGCGGCGCCGAAGACGAATTGGATCATTATTTAGCGTGTCCCCTTATTCCAGTACGAGTAAAAGTTCTCCACCAGCCTACCGCGAAGGCCCGTCGCTCGCTGCTAGCCACCGTTAAGGGGTAAAGCTCGATTTGCTGTAGAACAGCTCTTTTCATAAACAGGAATTCGCGCTAGTTTAAAGAGGTGGACATAAACGCGCGTAGGGACTCGGCCGCGGCCTCAGCAGTAGCGCTGGCCGCGCTATTTACCGCGAGTATTTCGGCAGAATCGAGTAACCAGAACACCGGTGTTGCTACTACGCAGAAAGCTTCAGCTTGGTCCGAGGATTGCTAGATAGTACCGGGAAGGTGTAGTCACCGTCCCAGCTTTGTGCATGCGGGTTTAGCGTCACGTTCACCTTTTTGTAACTTTAGCTAGATATTATGCGTGGGAATTCGTTACTAGTGAAAGGTTTCCACGTTGAACTATCGGAATAAACTCCGCCCGGCAGTTCGCGCACTCGCCTTGTGCGCGGCCACCGGACTGACCATAACGCTGGCACCGGCTGCCAGCGCCGCCCTCCCCGTGGCCGTGCCACAGCTCCGCGAGCCTGTTACCCAGCAGACCACCGGCGCTCCTCCGGTCCAGCACCCCGGTGCCCCGGTTCCAGAGCCGTTTAGCACGGACTATATCGCGGGCTTTGAATCCGATGTTTCCTCTTATCAATTTGGCAACTACTGGCAGGTAGTCCAGCTTTTTGATCACATCAAGGCTCAGCCAGAAATCCGCCAAGAAAATATGGACAAGGCCGTGGCCATCAATAACGCCGCAGCCGGTGACCCCGCTTTGATCCGCCGCGCGCAGGCCGATGCCAAGGCCAGCTCGACGAGCGTGCTCAACGCCGTTTCTGACTCGATGGGCAAGAACCTAGGCGATGCCTTCCGCGCTGCCTTGGCCGAGCACCGCCTGCCCAAGACCGAATACCTCCTAGGAAATGGCTATGCGGCCCGCGCAGGCGGACTGGCCAATTCCACGATGTCGGAGAAGTACTACTTCAACTATCAACGCCCGTACCAGCGCGCGCCGCAGGCGATTAAGCGCTATGACGATGGCTCCAAGGATCTCTATCCCACCTCTCCAGCCTTCCCTTCGGGCCATACCAATCAGGCAACGTGGATTACCACGCTGATGTCCTTCATGCTGCCTGAGGTAGGCCCACAGCTCATGCTGCGCGGCGCGGAGGCCGGCAACCACCGCGTAGTACTGGGCGTGCATTACCCGCTGGATGTCATCGGTGGGCGCATGACAGGCCAGGCCGCCGCGGCTGACCGCTTGAATGACAAGCGCATGCGCAATGCCCTGTGGCAAGCCTCGATGGAAGTGCGCAAGGAAATTAAGTGGCGCACCGGCAAGACGGTAGAAGAACTGGTGGCCCAGGATAGGGAAGAGGGCACCGACTATCGGTCCACGGCGGATGCGGTAGAACAATACTCCACATTCATGGACTATGACTTCGCCCCGCGCTACCGAACCGACGCCCCGATGGTCGTCCCGCAGGCCGCTCCAGTGCTGCTAGCAGCGTCCCACCCAGAGCTGACCTGGTATCAGCGCGCCGAGGTGCTGCGCCAGACCGCGCGTCCAGCCGGCAACCCATTGGATTGGCAAGCAGAGGGAGGCTCGTGGCAGCGTCTCGATCTAGCCCGCGCCATGGCGGCCAGGGTGACCATCGCCCCAGACGGCGGCGTGAGCGTCAGCGGCTAGCAGGTTCTGCAACCTGTGGGGGTACAGATCTCCAGACCATGGTTCAATTTAGAAATATCTCCGTCACTCTAAAGGAAAAGATTAGTGACTAAGCCCAAGATAATGACCGTTTACGGCACCCGGCCGGAGGCCATTAAGGTCGCCCCCGTCGTTAAGGCGCTGGATAAAGATGAGCGCTTTGAATCCATCCCGGTCTCTACCGGTCAGCATAAAGAGATGCTGGAGCAGGTCAACACCATGTTTGGCATCCAGCCGAAGCACGGCCTGGGGCTCATGAAACAGGGACAGGGACTCAATGAGCTTGTCTCCCGCGCAATTGCGGGTCTGGATTCCATCATTGAAGAAGAAAAGCCGGACGTCATTATCTCCCAGGGCGATACCTCTACGGCTATGGCTGCAGCACTTGCCGGTTTCCATCGCGGGGTCAAGATCGTTCACCTCGAAGCCGGTTTGCGTACCGGCGATATCCACTCGCCGTTCCCAGAAGAAGCTAACCGTAAGCTCATTGGCCAGGTAGCCGAGCTGCATCTGGCTCCAACCGCAGGCTCGATGGAGAACCTGCGCCGCGAGAATGTGCGTTCCAAGGACATTGTGGTCACCGGTAATACCGTCATTGACGCTCTGCTGGAAGCAGCATCGTGGGACACGAAGTTCGCAGACCCTGCCCTGCAGGAAGCCGCAGAGTCCGATAAGCGGCTTGTCGTAGTTACCACCCACCGCCGCGAGAACCTTGAGGCGATGAAGGAAATCGGTGGTGCAGTTAAGGACTTGGCAGAAGCCTATCCGGAGATTAACTTCGCATTGCCGCTGCACCTCAACCCCAAGGTGCGCCAGGCGGTCCTGCCGGAGGTCGAGCACCTGCCAAATATCATCATCACGGATCCGCTGCCTTATGACCAGTTCACGCAGCTACAAAACCGTGCCACCATCATCTTGACTGACTCCGGCGGAGTCCAGGAGGAGGCACCAGCATTGGGCAAGCCAGTGCTAGTCATGCGCCAAAACACCGAGCGCCCCGAAGCCGTGGTCGCCGGCACGGTTAAGCTGGTGGGCACTAATCGCGAGCTCATTGTGGCAGAGGCAAAGCTTTTGCTTTCCGACGCCGCCGCATTTGACGCCATGGCCAACGCCGTCAATCCTTATGGTGACGGCAAGGGCGCGCAGCGCGCTATTGCGGCTATCGCAGAGTTGACCGGGGTAGGCGAGCGCGTAGAGGATTTTCTGCCGGAGGCAGGTTCCTCTAAGGGGCCCAAGGCGAGGAATAACTCGCGCGCCTGCCGGAGAAAGCGGATATATTAAAGGTATGAAACCGCTGGATATCCGCTGTAACCACCGAGAGCGCATGAAAGCTGCAGACATTTTAGGAGATGCGCTTTCGGCAGGGCAGATTGACCTCGATGATTTTGAAAAACGCTCGGCCGCCTGCGTTAATGCAACGACTCGCGCTGAGCTCATCGAGCCGCTGGCTGACCTTGTAGAGGACCCAGAAGTTCTCCTTTTTAGGCAGGAACGAAAAATCGGAAAGGCCTATGTGGGCCAGCAAGAATCCAAAGCCATCGCCAAGGTGGAGCAGGCTATCCGCCAGGTACAGCCGAGCGTGCAGGAGACCCGCTCCCTTGCGGTGGGGATCTTCGGCGGGTCTACTGTCAGCGGCGGGGCAGTAGCTCGTTCTCTGACGGCGTTGGGCTTTTTCGGTGGCGTGGACATCGATCTCACGGGCGTCGCCCTGCACAGTCGTACTACCACCATCAACGCGGCGGGCGCCTTTGGTGGCGTCGATGTTTATATTCCCGAAGGCTTCCGCGTCCACGTCAGCGGCGTTGGACTCTTTGGCGGACATGACCTCAAGGTAGAGAACGGCGCCATCCATCCGAATGACCTCCCGGTAGACGCGCCAGAAATTATTGTGAACTGCTATAGCCTCTTCGGCGGCGTAGACGTTCACGTGGGGCGCCGCTACGGCGAGTAACCAAGCGCGATTGTAGTGCAAGCAACCACTTGCACTAATGAGCGTGGGCCAGTGCTTAGTCGGCCTCGATGATCGCTGCTAGACCTTGTCCGCCTCCAATACACATGGTAACCAGCGCGAGCTTACCGCCGGTGCGGTGAAGGTGATGCGCGGCGGTGACGACGATGCGGGCACCGGTAGCACCCACGGGATGGCCGAGCGAAATGCCAGAACCGTGCGGGTTGAAGCGCGGATCATCTGCCGAAATGTCCCATTCTTTGAGTACAGCCAGCGCTTGGGCGGCAAAGGCCTCATTGAGCTCAATGAGGTCAAGATCATCGAAGGTGATGCCGAGGCGATCCATAACCTTGCGGGAAGCCTCCACCGGGCCGATACCCATGCGTTCCGGATCCACGCCGGCTAGGGCCCATCCCTTGAGCGTGACCATTGGGGTAAGACCCAGCTCCTCGGCTTTTTCACGGGTAGTCACTAGGACGGCCGCGGCACCATCGTTTTGGCCCGAGGCATTACCGGCGGTAACCGTTGCCTCTTCGTCCTCCTTGCGCATGACCGCGAGCAGTTTAGATAGCTTGTCTGTACTGGAATCTGGGCGGACATGTTCATCCTTGTCTACGACGATAGGCTCCCCCTTGCGCTGGGGGACGGTGACGGGGATGATTTCGGCGTCGAAAAGCGATTGTTCCTGTGCAGCGGCGGCATTGCGGTGGGAACGTGCAGCGAGCTCGTCTTGGGCGACGCGCTCGATGGAGTATTCGCGGCGGAGATTTTCGGCGGTCTCAATCATGCCGCCGGCAATCGGGTGGTGCTTTCCGCCGGCGGCCTCGCGGGCTTCTTGGAGGCGATCGCGAAAGATCATATTTCCTCCCTTTGCTCCCCAGCGTACATCCGCATCAACGGTGTATTCGGTGCGGGACATAGACTCCGCGCCGCCGGCGATGATGACATCGGCAGCGCCAGTAGCAATGTGGGCACCTGCGGTAATAATGGCCTGCAGACCCGATCCGCAGCGGCGATCGAGCTGCATACCCGGCACGGTGGTGGGCAGGCCAGCGTCTAAGGCAGCCACGCGGCCCAAAGCGGGTGCGGCACCATTAGGGGAGCCTTGGCCCAAGATGACGTCATCGATTTTGGTGGGGTCGATACCGGACTCTTCCACAATGGTCTTGACCACGAGGCTAGCTAATTCTTGGACGGGGACGGACTTTAGCGCGCCACCATAACGGCCGACAGGGGTGCGCTTGGGGTAGCAAAGGACTACGTCGCGGGTGTGCATGATAATTCTCCTTTAAGAAAGTTCGGTGGTGGCAAGGTCATGGGAGATTGCCTTGCAGGTTGCGATGAGCTCCGGCAGGATGCGCGTGGTGAGATCCTCAGTGGAATAGACGGATGTTTGGGTTGAGACATTGATGGCTGCAGCAGTGCGGCCCGAACCATCGCGAATAGGAACTGCAATGGAACGCAGGCCCTTCTCCAGCTCTTGGTCTACGATGACCCAACCGCGTTTCCGGATCTCCGCTAGGCGCGCCCGAAGATCCGCGGGTGCGGTGAGCGTGTGAGGGGTGACTTTCTCCAGCGACGCCGTTTCTAGGAATTCGTCCAACTGCGATGGAGTGAGATCCGCTAACAGTACCTGTCCCATTGAGGTCGCGTGCGCGGGAAAGCGGGTGCCGATGGTGATATTGGTGGCCATGATGCGGTGTGCAGCGGCGCGGGCAATATAAACCACGGTGTCCCTATCCAACACACTGACAGAGCAGGATTCATCGAGTTTGGTGGATAACTCCCTCAAATGGGGCTGGGCAATATCGGGAAGACCCAAACTCGATAGGTAGGAATAGCCCAGTTCCAAAACCCGGGGGGTAAGCCAAAACTCAGAGCCATCCGTGCGCGCGTACCCCTCCGTTACCAAGGTGTGCAAAAAACGACGTGCAGTGGCACGTGCTAGCCCTGTGACCTCGGCAACCTGGGCCAGAGTCTGGCGTGGGCGCTCGCCATTAAAAGAGTGCAAAACGGCTAATCCGCGGGCGAGTGACTGCACCGTGGGGGTGTCGTTCAAGGTGTGGTCTCCGATTCTAAAAATTGATGAAGTGGCCTACGTCTCGTAATTGTATCCAAAAGTGTTCGCACTGTGAACCCTTGTGCAATATATGAACCACACGTAGGCTGAAGCCATGTTAGATAAAGTCATCGACTCAGTAGAAAATGCCGTAGCAGATATTCCAGACGGCGCTTCCATTGCGGTGGGCGGATTCGGGCTCGTGGGAATTCCGGCGCGTCTAATTGATGCTCTGCGTGAACTCGGCTCTGGAGACCTCACCATCATTTCCAATAATCTTGGTACCGACGATTTCGGGCTCGGGCTCTTGCTTAAAGATCATCGCATTTCCCGCTCTATTGGTTCCTATCTCGGAACGAATAAGGAGTACGCCCGCCAGTATCTCGAAGGAGAACTGACTGTGGAATTTACCCCGCAGGGAACGTTGGCAGAGCGTATGCGTGCCGGCGGTGCTGGCATTCCCGCCTTCTATACCAAGGCCGGCGTGGGAACCCCGCTTGCGGAAGGGGATATCCCCACCCGCTATAACCCGGATGGGTCCATAGCGCAGACTTCTAAGCCGAAGGAAACTCGTGAGTTTAACGGCGAGCTCTACGTGCTGGAGGAGGCACTGACCCCTGATTTTGCCTTCGTTCATGCCGCTCGCGCAGATCGATACGGCAACCTAGCTTTTGCCAAGACTGCGCAGAACTTTAACCCGGATGCCGCTCGTTGCGCTGATATCACCATTGTGCAGGCAGAAGAATTGGTGGAGGCGATTCCTCCGGCCGAGGTTGACGTGCCGGGCATCTACGTCGATCGCGTCGTAGAAGTGGGAAAGCAAGAAACTGGAATCGAATTTAGGACGGTGAGCAAGTAAATGACCTGGTCACGTGAAGAAATGGCGGCTCGGGCCGCACAGGAATTGAAAAACGGCGACTACGTCAACCTAGGAATTGGCATGCCAACGTTGATTCCTGGATTCCTACCAGAGGGCCTCGAAGTGGTGCTTCATTCTGAAAATGGCATCTTGGGCGTAGGTCCGTACCCGGCCGAAGATAAGGTGGACCCGGAACTTATCAATGCTGGCAAAGAGACCATCACTGCTGCTCCCGGAGCTTCATTCTTTTCTTCTTCGGAATCCTTTGGAATGATTCGATCACGCGCTATCGACGTAGCGGTACTTGGTGCCATGGAAGTATCCCAATTCGGAGACCTTGCCAATTGGATGATTCCGGGCAAGATGGTCAAAGGTATGGGCGGTGCCATGGATTTGGTTCATGGCGCCAAACGCATCGTGGTGATGATGCAGCACGTGTCCAAACATGGCAAGTCCAAAATCCTTTCAGAATGCCAACTGCCGCTCACCGGCGCGCGCTGCGTGGATCTTATTATTACGGACCGCGCCGTCTTCGAGGTTGATGAGTTAGAAGGTCTGACCTTAGTTCAGATGGCTGAGGGCGAGACTGAGGACTCCATCCGCGAGGTTACTGATGCCCCATTCACGCTGGACCTGTCTTAGTCCTGAACTGTTCCCGAAAGCCCGCCTTCTAGCACCCGGAAGGCGGGCTTTCTTTTTCATTTCTAATGAGTGGGGTTCTTTGGTGCTGAATTAGCTAAAGGCTGGGCCGAAATGATTCATGCTTCGGCCCAGCCCTAGGTGGGAATGAGAGAGGTACTAGTTAGACATCGCGTAGGTCTACACCCTTGGTTTCAGGGAGAATGTACATGCTAATGATGGTGAGGACGCATAGGGCGATGACATAAAAGCCAGAGGCCCACGCCAGATCGTGCGCGACAAACCACTGGTAGATATAGGGCGCGGTTCCGCCAAAGACAGCTACAGAGAGGGAGTATGCAAGACCGATACTATGCGTGCGCTGGGCGGTAGGGAAGACCTCGGACATGATGGAAGATAGCAGCGCACCACCGGCGGCGACGATAATCACGCCTACAGTAGAAGCGACGAGCAGGGTCCACGGACGGGAATCGATCAACGCCATGAGTGGGATTTGCAAAACGGCCATACCTACCGCGCAGATATAGATGACGGGTTTGCGCCCAATCTTGTCCGAGAGACTGCCCCACAGCGGTAGAGCGATAAGGCCAGCAACTTGAGCAACCACCGTGACCCAGTACGCGCCTTGTGTGGTCATTCCTTCGTGGCTAATGGCATAGGTAGAAACGTAGGAGGTCCACGTGTAGTGCGCTGAAGTAACGCCGGAGACCATGCCGATAACGAGCAGGATATTGATCCAAGCCGGACGAGTAGCGGAGGCAGATTGAGGGATTGCTGCGCGCTCCTTGCGCGCTGGGGTGTCTACGCTGGGCTCGGAACTGTCAATTTCCTTGAAGTGATCAGACTCTTTCATGTGGCGGCGTAGGTATAGCGCTACACAGGCAGAGAGCGCGCAGAGGAAGAAGGGGATGCGCCAACCCCATGAGGCAAGTTGTTCATCATTGAGTACGAGGGAGATTAGGCCGCCGAGCACGTAGGCGATGACGGAGCCACCGAAAATGGAAACGTAGACCATAGAGCCCCATTTACCGCGGTGGGCGTTGGGGGCGATTTCTGGGATATAGCTATTGGCGGCAGCTGATTCACCGCCGTGGGCGAAGCCCTGCAGGTTACGGATCACCAAAAGACCCACAGAGGACCAAATGCCGATCTGCTCATAGGTGGGCATGACTCCGATGATCGCGGAGGCGATGGCCATCATGATGATGGTCATCATAAGTACGGATTTTCGGCCGCGCTTATCTGCTACGCGGCCGAAGACGATTCCTCCGAGTGGACGCACCAGGAAACCAACGGCAAAAACGCCGAAGGTAGCTAAAAGGGCGGAGGTGGAGTCGCCCTTATTGAACATTGCGGTGGCAATGAATGGGGCAAAGACTGCATAGGAGCTCCACTCATACCACTCTAGGATTTGCCCGGTAAGGCTGGCTCCTAGGGATTTGATGTCGGTGGTAGAAGCTGCGTTTTTGCCGGATTCGGTATCTGGTGGCGATGTCGGTTTGGTGGTGGATGTCATGAGTTCTCCTTGTAGTGGGACCGGGACGGTTGGGAAAAATATTACCTAGATCACACAAATGGGCGGCGAGGATCCAAAGTATTGAGATCGTCTGACGCTATTGATGTTGTTTACCGCGTGAGAAACTGCACGTGATGAACCCCTTTCGGGGACAACCTGTGGTTAGATTTATGGTTCGCATTGTGAACTTGGGTGCGCATTGTGACCCCACTTGGGGGTAGTTGGGTAAATGTCTAGCGTTTCTGAGCTTGGATAACGGCGGGAAAGCCTTCCTTAGGTAAAAGTTTTAGGTTCACAGTGGTGGACACTGGTGTAGCGTGTGACATATGACACGGACGGAAAGGTATGAGTCCTAAGCCACCCGAGTCTTGTCGGAGCCACACCCTAAGGAGGGATTTATGACTGCTCTTAGTCCCGAGGAATTGAGCACAGAAAGCCTCGCCGAAGTCATGGCCGCGGGCGGACGCCCAGTCGATAGCGAGCGTGAAATTAAGATCATCGATACCACCCTGCGCGATGCGCACCAGAGTATCTGGGCCACCCGCATGACCACGGAACACATCCTTTCTCTGCTGGATGACATCACCAATGCCGGGTTCGAGCACGTTGACCTAGTTGCCCCCATTCAGTTCGACGTGGCCGTGCGGTATCTCAAAGAGGATCCGTGGGAACGTGTGCGCCTCGTCCACGAGCATGCCGCCCCCGGTACAAAGTTCCGCGCGCTGATTCGCTCCAAGAATCTAGCATCCTTTGACTTCCTGCCGGATGATGCCATCCTTAACTGGACTGAACGCCTTTATGCCAACGGCTTCCGTGTCATTGGTTCTTTTGATGGGCTCAATGACATCGACAACATTGACAAGGGCCTCAAGCTTGCCAAGGAACTTGGCGCTGAGACCTTTGGTGCGCTGTCCTACTGCCTTAGCCCAGTGCACACCGATGAGCTCTACAAGCAAAAGGCGGAGGAGCTGCTTGAACGCACCGACGTCGACCGCATCATGCTGAAGGACGCCGGCGGATTGCTCACTCCGGACCGCATGAGAACCCTTATCCCGGCTATCCGCAGCTCCATTGGAGAAGATATCCCGCTGGAGGTACACACCCACTCCCTGACCGGCTTGTCCCCATTGACCTATCTCTTTGGCGCGGAGTTGGGCGTGGATTCCATTCACACCTCCATCGCTCCGCTTGCCAACGGCCCCGGTCAGCCTGCGACCCAGGCCTTGGTACGAGATCTGCGGGCGCTCGGCTATACCGTCAACGTTGACGATGATCGCATCGCCTCTGCCAGCGACCGGATCCAAGAAATCGCCGATACTGAGGATAAGCCGGTGGGGGTGCCGCGTGCTTTCGACGGCCTCCACTACATGCACCAGCTGCCAGGCGGCATGCTGACGAACTTCGAATCTCAGCTGGAAACTGCGGGCCTAGGAGACCGATTTGAGGAGCTTCTCTATGAGGTGGCTCGCGTGCGAGAAGAGCTGGCATACCCCATCATGATTACGCCATTTGCCCAGTTCGTGGGTACACAGGCCGTCATGAATGTGATGACTGGTGAGCGCTACTCCGTGGTCCCAAATGAGATTAAGAAGTATGCCCTGGGTTACTACGGTGAACCTCTGGCCCCGCTGGACCCAGAGGTATTGGAAAAGATCCTGGCCAACGGTTCCTCCGAAATCACCGAGGAAATCCCAGAACTCAAGCCGGTACTGCCGGGCCTGAAAGAGGCGCATCCGGACGAGGACATCGACACCCTGCTTTTGCGCGTTATGTTCGCCGGCAGCCAAGTCGATGAAATGAAGCGCTTCGTAGCTGAGGGCCGCGCCGGCGAGGGCGAAGGCGTCAAAGGAGGCGTCTTGACCTCCCTCGTCCAGCAAATCTACAACTCTTCCGATACCACCGACTTCCACCTCAAGACCTCTGACCTGGAAATTAACCTCACTAAAGGAGAAAAGTAATCATGACTGATACCACCAACCTGCAGGATCTGAAGGCCCTCCTGAAGTGGGCCAACCTTTCCGATGATATCCAGGAGCTGCAGATCAAGTATGGCGACATCGAACTCGCCATGTCCCGCACGCCTGGCGGCCTCGACCGCCCAGCCCCGGCTCCGGCACCAGCTGCCGCGCCTGCAGCTGCTCCATCCGCATCCCCAGCAGAGCAAGCTCCCGTACAGCAGGCGCCGGCCCAAGCGGAGCCTGCACCAGCTCCCGCTGCACAAGAACCCGCTGCTCAGGAGGAGCCAAAGGCTTCCGGAGCTCCGGCAGCAGAGGGCGAGACCGTCACCGCTCCTATGGTCGGTACCTACTATGCTTCCCCGAAGCCGGGCGCGGACCCATTCGTCAAAGTTGGCGATGAGGTCGAGGTAGGACAGGTGCTGTGCATCGTCGAGGTTATGAAGCTGATGAACAATATTGAGGCCAAGTTTGCCGGAACTGTCAAGGAAATCCTCGTGGACAACGAGGATGCCGTTGAGCACGGCCAGCCACTAATGATCATCGAACCAAAGTAAACCCCGTTCCCACACACCGATCTGGAGGAAAACATGTCAGATCTCTTAAATAGCGTTCTGATTGCCAACCGCGGCGAGATCGCCTTGCGCGTTATCCGCGCCTGCAAGGAGCTGGGGATAAAATCCATCCTCGTCTACTCCGAGGGTGATAAGGATTCCTTGCCTGTCAAACTAGCTGATAAGGCGGTCTGCATCGGCCCAGCCAACGCCGCGAAAAGCTATAACAGCCCCGAGCTCATCCTTTCTGCGGCCATGGCTTTTAAGGTTGACGCCATCCATCCCGGCTACGGATTCCTATCTGAAAAGCCCGACTTTGTACGCATGGTGGAAGAAGAAAACATCGGCTTTGTCGGTCCCTCTGCCGAACACATCGGTTTGATGGGGGATAAGATCGAGGCAAAGCGCATCGCGCAAGCTGCCGGGGTGCCCACCGTGCCCGGCTCCGATGGAGTAGTCACCGAAATTGATGAGGCGATGGAAGTCGCCCGCAACACAGGCTTCCCTCTGCTTATTAAGGCTGCGGCCGGCGGTGGCGGTCGCGGCATGCGCGTGGTTGAATCCGAGGAAACGCTGGAAAAGGATCTCAATGAGATCATGAACGAGGCCGAATCCGCATTCAACGATCCCTCGGTGTACATCGAGCGCTATCTCACCGATATTAGGCACATTGAGATCCAGGTGCTTTCGGATGGAGAGAACGTCGTGGCCTTGGGAGAGCGTGACTGTACCTCCCAGCGCCGTAACCAGAAGCTTATTGAGGAAGGCCCGTCCCCGGTCCTGACCGAGGAACTCCGAGCGGGGATGCAGGAAGCTGCCATCAACCTGTGCAAGGAAGTTAAATACAAAAACGCCGGTACCATCGAGTTCGTGTTCGACAACACGGAAAACAAGTACTACTTCATCGAGATGAATACCCGTATCCAAGTCGAGCACCCGGTTACGGAAATGATTACCGGTGTGGACCTTATCAAGGAGCAGCTACGCATTGCCTCCGGACAGAAGTTGTCCATCAGGCAGGATGATATTGAGATACGCGGCCACGCTATTGAATGCCGCATCAATGCTGAGGACCCGAACCAAAACTTCGCTCCTCGCCCCGGCAAGATCGAACACTATCGCGTTCCAGGCGGCTTTGGTGTACGCATGGATACCCACATCGAAACCGGCTACACGATCCCACCTTTCTATGATTCTATGGTCGGCAAACTTATCGTGTGGGCAGAAGATCGCGATGAAGCCATCGCTCGAATGCTGCGCGCTATCGATGAGCTAGAGGTGGAGGGCGTGGTGACGACTGCGCCGTTCCAGGCGATGTTGCTCGATAGCGAAAAGTTCCGCAGCGGTGAGTTCAATACCGGTTATGTGGCCAAGCTACTGGAGAACACTGACTCCATTCCCACGGATTAATAAATCTTCTGGTAGCTAGCCCGCACCATCTCATGGCAGTGCTGCCGCCTCTCCGAGAGTGCAGGTCCCACAACCCTGGGCCTGCACTTTCAGTGTTTCTGCATTGTGCAATGTGGCAGAAGCCATGCTTGGCGATGCCCCCAGCTGCCTATAAGAAAGGACGCCCTATGTTGGTCATTGCCGCCCTGCTGGTCGGCGCCATAGTGCCGGTACAGACGGCCATTAATACGCGGTTTCGTGAAAGTGTTGGCTCCCCAATTGTGGCGGGATTCTTTTCCTTTATTATTGGCTTGTTCGTTTCTGCGCTTATTGCTCTTGCGCTCACCGGTCACCTAATTCCGGATTTAGCCACCGCTGCGCAACAGCCCTGGTGGGTGTGGCTCGGCGGGTTTATGGGAGTTTCCTTCATCGTGGGAAATATTCTGCTTTTCCCTCGCATCGGCAGTGTGGAGACCGTTATCTTGCCTATCTTGGGGCAGGTAACAATGGGTCTGCTTTGCGATACCACCGGCATATTCAATTCCCCACACGTTGGAGTCGGCCCGCTGCGCATCCTCGGAGTGGCCGTGGTGTTGGTCGGAATCGCGTTGGTATTGGAAATCGGGCGCGGTGCCGCTACTACGCATGCTACAGCCAGTGGTGTGAAGCTGTGGTTGTGGCGGCTTTTTGGGGTTCTTATTGGAATGGGCTCAGCAACCCAAACTGCTGTCAACGGCTTCCTCGGCCGTGCATTGGGCAACCCCCTTCCCGCCGGCGAGGTTTCTCTAGCAGTCGGCGTGCTCTTGCTTGCAGTGCTGTCTATCGCCCCCCGAGGTCCGCGGCGTGCTCTTTTCACCCGTCCCGCCCCTGGTCCGTGGTGGATGTGGTTCGGTGGAGTCCTTGGGGCACTCTTCGTGGTTGGTGGGGCTACGCTTTCTCCCATCTTGGGCACGGGAACGACCGTGATTGGATCGTTGGTGGGATCAATTGTGTGCGGTCAGGTAGTAGAGTCGCTCGGCTGGGGGCATGCGCGCCGGGGACTGCCCCCTATTCACCGCGTAGTGGGACTGGCCTTAGTCATCATTGGGGTCGTGATGGTGCGTTCGCTCTAAAACGTAGTGCCTTAGCGGCGCCAGCGCTCGAGCACCAGGCGTCTATCCAGTGACCGTGAAACGCAGGGCGCAAAGGCGCCGTCTGCATGCATTTGCTCATTAAAGACGGAATCTCGATGATCTGGCTCGCCTTCTATCACTTTCATAACGCAGGTGCTGCAGGTGCCTTCTAAACAACGTGACATCACCGGCAAGTCAGCTTCCTCGAGTGCCTCGAGTACAGTGACATTGGCTGGAACGTGTACGGTTTCCCCACAAAATTCCACGTCGAAAGCGCAATCGCCTGCACTGGCATTTTTCTCTCCGCTAAGCGCTTCCATATCAGGGTGGAAGTTTTCCCAGTGGAAATTCTGGTGGGGCAGGTAGTCCAGCACTACCTCCTTCGCGCCGGACATGAATTCTTGTGGACCGCATACATAAAACACTGTTTCCTGCGGGGCTTGGGATAATAGGTGTCGGTAGATTTCTTCTTGCCGTGCACGGGGTGAGCCAAAAACTTCAATGAGACTATCGCCGCATATGCTGCGCAATTGGGGCAGGAGTACGGCGCGGGTAATGCTAGAGGCAAAGTAAAGCACCATGAAGGGTTTGCCTTGGCGCTGTAGCGATTGGGCCATGGATAGCATAGGCGCAATACCCACACCGGCGCCGACGAGTACATAGTAGCTGGCGGTGTCAACGAGTTCGAAGTTATTGTGCGCTGGGGAGATGAGTAACTCATCGCCCGCGCGAAGTTGCATCATGACAAGGGAGCCACCCCGCGAATTCTCTTCGCGTTTAACGGCGATGCCGTAAGTTAAATGTGCACCGGCGTCACAACTGGAGATCTCCTTGGATGGCATTTCAAAAACGGAGTACTGGCGCACTAATTCCGTTTCTTCTGGCCCAGTGAGCGTGACGTCTACGTGGCAGCCAGGGGAGTAGTCGGGGAGTTTCGCTCCTTTCTTAAAGCAGAATTCCAGCACCATAAGGTCATCAGCGACTGGGGTGACCTGCTGTACTGTGGCCCGCAGCCGCGAACCTTCGCTCCGTTTTGCTGTGCCTCGTGCCGGAGAGTGTTTTAAGGAAGTTTCGTCCATTGTGGCCCCTTTCTGCTCAATGGCGTGGGCGGAGCGAGGGAAGCCTGTGAAGCGTTCTAACGCTGTGCGGCTCATTCGCATCTCGCGGCACCACTTCACGCCATTCAGCTTTTAAAGTAATTGAGGACATAGTAGCCACTAACTGAGTGCTATGTCACTCATGTAGTAACACTGGGCCAGTTAAGCGCATTCTATACACCCACATGGGTGGGTGAAGGCTTCAAATTAAAAGATTTCCTGGCGCATCCTTCTGTCTTATTTCTCATGGTAGGGGGGTGTAATTCAAGCCCTTCTGTCCACTGTTGAAAGTTTAAAGCAGAGCAAAATGGGTAAACCTCCGCGAATTCCATTGCGGTGCGATCTGACTCTCTATACGATGACCACTACGTATTAAAGGTGACATAGAGCACATATTGTTCAACAGTGTGTGGTCTCACACTTGAGTGAAGAAAGGGAGCCACTGCAATGTCAACCCCCACCAAGCCCTTGGCGAGCGAAACCACGCAGCCAGAGATTTTGCCGATGTCCGATAATCCTTATGAGGATTTCCGCTATTTTTACCGCGATGGAATGCCGCTACGCCCGGCGCCTAAGCGGCGCGTAGACAAACCGGGTTGGTCCACGCTTCGCCACAATATTTTTGACAAGTGGCACACTGTCCACGATGACTGGGCCGGGTATGACACACCCCAAACACGACTCCTAGATGACCATATGTGGCAAACGGATGAACAAGGCGCCGCTTTGGCTGAATCCTTCCGTCGCGATGGCGCAAAGAAAGCTCGGGCCGACTTTGAGCAAGCTCTAAATAAGGGCATCGAAACCGTCGAAGAACCGTCCTCAGAACTCGTTGCGTTCTTCGAGCAGGTAGATACTATTCCCGAGTGGATTGATCTGGAGGCCGCTGAGCGGGGGCGCGTGGCTTATTACAATGCCACGCCAAGCGCAGATTTGCTCACCTTCAATTTTGGTTATTGGGCTACCACCATGGAGGATCGCACCTCTGCGGCCACGGGTGAGACCGGCATGTTCGAATTCAAAGCGATGCAGCGCGCGCTAGAGACTTCCAAGTTCTTTGTTGATTTGGGCAAACAGGATGTCTTTGATCGCTTTGGGGAAGGCCGCAAAGCGGCAGTGCACGTTCGCCTTTTGCATGCACAGGCTAATAGGGGACTGGAAAAGCTATGGGGCCCAGAACACTACAACGAGTTCGGACGGCCGATTGGCTCGAGCTTCCTCGTTTCGGGTGAGGGCTGGTTTGCGCTCATGCCACTAGCCATTGACGAGATATTCGGTCGTCCTCACTCTGGACAAGACTGGGATGACGTAGCTCAGTACTGGGCTTATGTCTTGCACATGATGGGTGCAGAGCACCGTCTCATTCCAAAAAATGGTGATGAGATGCGCAAAATGACTGACTTCATTTACGCAAATGGTGGGCGGTCTTCCGCGTATCACCAGCGTGTTGCCACTGCGCTGATGTCCATTGTGGAACAAATGGATCCCAATCTGCCGCTAGAAATGCTGGGCTCGTTGGCCACGTTGGTTGGCCCTGAAGATACCAAGTTCATGGTGGAGGGGACCCGTTGGGCCGAATTGGACTTTAGCCAGGCTGCGAAGGATTTTGAGGAAAAGGCCCGTAAAGAGGCTGAAGAAGCCCGCGAAGCGGACCAACGACCAGACGCTGAAGCCTATAAGAAGCAGAAAGCTACTCAAGGTCGCCCGCCGTGGTCGAACGCCTTGGAAGAAGTGCAGGAATACATCAAAAATAACGAGCCCGACGTCAAGGTGGCCTGGACTTTGCACGACGATTCGAAAGAAGCAAAGCGCTAGATCCCGCGCCACCGACTTAAAGATTAGAAAGTGAAGTGACTGGAATGTCAACCCCCACCAAGCCCTTGGCGAGCGAAGCCACGCAGCCAGAGATTTTGCCGATGTCCGATAATCCTTATGAGGATTTCCGCTATTTTTACCGCGATGGAATGCCGCTGCGCCCGGCACCTAAGCGGCGCACCCCCACCCCGAGCTGGTCCGTGCTGCGCCATAATATTTTTGATTCTTGGCACTCAGTGGAAGATTCTTGGGAGGGCTACGGTACTGCGCAAACCCGCCTTTTAGATGACCACATGTGGCAAACCGACGAGGTGGGTGAGAAGCTCGCCCAAGCCTTCCGTCGCGATGGTGCGAAGGAATCGCGGAAGAAATTCGAGCAGGCGCTAAATCAGGGCATCGATACTGTGCGTGAACCTGCCCCTGAGTTGGTGGAGTTTTTCCAAGAAGTAGATCGGATCCCAAGTTGGCTAGATCTCGAGGCCGCCGAACGCGGGCGCGTAGCCTATTACAACGTCACCCGCACCTCAGAGATTCTTGCTATCGCCTTTGCTTATTGGGCAACTACGTTGGAGGATCGCACCTCTGCGGCCACAGGCGAGACCGGAATGTTTGAGTTTCAAGCCATGCAACGGTCTATTGAGACTGCACAGTTCTTTGTGGATCTAGGAAAGAAGAACGTTTTCGAGCGCTTTGGTGAGGGACGCAAGGCGGCGGTTCGCGTGCGTTTGCTCCATGCCCAGGCAAACCGCGGATTGGAAAAGATGTGGGGTCCGGAGCACTATAACGAATTCGGGCGTCCAATCGGCTCCAGTTTCCTCGTCTCTGGAGAAGGCTGGTTTGGCATGATGCCGCTTGCAATCGACGAGTTCTTTGGCCGTCCGCATAGCGGCCAGGAGTGGGATGACGTGGCTCAGTATTGGGGATACATCCTCTACATGATGGGAGCGGAGGAGCGCCTTATCCCTAAAACTGGCGATGAAATGCGCAAGATGACTGATTACATCTATGGCAATGGCGGATATTCCTCTGCTTACCACGAGCGTGTGGCTACCGCGCTGATGTCCATCCTGGAAAGCCTCAACCCCCTCGTGCCGCACGTTGCCCTTGGCGCACTATCTACCATCTGCGGCGAGAAAGACACCAAATTTATGGTGCAGGGCACGCGCTGGGAAAAGATCAACTTCAAGCCCTGGGGAATCCTCTTCAAGGCGGCCGCTAAAGCGGAAGCTCGTGCGGCCCGCGTCCGGGACAAGCTCCCAGGTGCGCAAAGGGCCAGGGTTAAGCGTGCCAATAATGGTAAGCCTCCCTGGACTGCGGTGACGGAGGTGATCAAAGACTACATCGCTAAGAATGAGCCAGATACCAAGTCCGATTACACCCTGCACGATGACTCGAAGGAAGCCCGCATCTAAACCGGCCGTACCAACAGTCACCACACCATGAGGAGAAACTACAATGAATGCACCAGCATCGTTGACCACCGTAAATGAATGGCCGGCTGGCCGCGGCAGCCGCGAAGAATTCGTGGCAAAGTATGGCACGGAGCGCGCAGACCGCTACCAAGAGGCCTTCTGGGCTATGGATCCCGTGGCAGACGCCCTATTCACCAGTGGTCATACGGTTAAGGAAATCATGCCCAACCTGCGGGAGGCCTTGGCCCGCGGTACCGCCGATGACAATACCCTGCCTGAGGTAGCGGCACTGATTGAGGATATGACCAAGGCGCTTGCGGGGGTGGACGCGGAACAACTCGAGCGCGGTCGCCGCACCTACCTATCTATTCCGCCGTTGAGCCACGGTCTGGCGCTGGGCCCTGGTTCCTTGGTGCATACGTATGCCACCCCGGCCATCGCTGACCTATTGGTTAATACTGGCGAGCTTACTGACGGTGCCGTCAAGCGTCTTGCCTACACCACAAACTGGACCTATTCGCTCTACTTGCCGGATGCTTTGCAGCCGGGAGGGGAGGGCTTTATCCATACCGGTATGGTGCGCGCGATTCACGCTCATGTACGCCGCGTACATAACCGCAAGGGGTTGGACTATTCCGAGTATGGTGCGCCGATTAGTGAATTCGACATGCTACGCACCTGGTTTGATTTCACATATATCCCTTATGCCGGGCTGCGCCGCATGGGCTGGCAGCTCACCGCGGAAGAAGAAAAGGATGTGTTCTACCTGTGGAAGATAGTCGGCCGCATGTTGGGAATCCGTCCCGATCTCTTCCGCGGCGAGGATGGCGTAGAGGCCTCACAGGAGACCATGGACGCCATCCATGCCGTCGACGGCGAGATTAACGAGGCTGCCCGCCAGCTTGTCGATGCCTTGATGTCTGGCTTCGTTGTCAATGCTAGGGAACTCACTGGTTTCCCAGAAGACACACTTGCAGATTGGACCGCTGCGCACGTGCGCATCATCCACGGCGATGAGGTGGCTGATGCCTGTGGCGTGGCGCAGTCCGTGATGCAGCCCATCTTGGAGATGGAAGCCTCACTAGTGCAAGAACGTTTTGACCTGCTGCGCCAAGACAAGGAAGCCCTCGAGGCGGAAATCCAGAAGAATGAGGACATGGTCCGCCAGATGCTTACCCGTGATGCCACCTACATGAAGCAGGATGAGGGCGTGAAAATGAAGGATGGCTCGATGGCCGTCGGCGCTTAAATCGGTGACATGGATAACAAAAGTCGCGTACTGTTGTGATAGGCACAATGCCTGCGCGATGTACATCAATATCAACACCCCATAGGAAGGAAGTTCCGATGTCTAAGGGCTACGCAGTTACCAACCCCGCCACAAATGAAGTGGTAGAAACCTTCGATACCTTTACCGACGAGCAGATCCAGGATGCACTAGCCAAGTCCCACGAGGCCTTTCAAACCTGGCGTAAGACCCCAATTGACGAGCGTGCCAAGATTGTCTCCCGTGCTGCTGAGCTCTTTAAGGAGCGTAAGGGTGAACTAGCCAAGATTGAGGCCCAAGAAATGGGCAAGGCCACCCCGGAAGGGGAGTGGGAGATCAACTTCTCCGGCGATATCCTGCAGTTCTATGCGGATAATGCGGCAGAGCACAATAAAGACAAGCCAGTCGATGTACCCGGCGGAAAGGCCGTGGTTCGCCGCCTTCCCGTTGGCTCCCTCCTGGGCATCATGCCGTGGAACTATCCCATCTACCAGGTCGCCCGCTTTGCCGGACCGAACCTGATGAACGGCAATTGCATTTTGCTAAAGCATGCCGAAATTACCCCGAAGTCCGCCGCTGCTATCGAGGAGATCTTCCGCGAGGCTGGCCTGCCCGAGGGAGTGTACATCAATATTTATGCCGACCATGACCAGATTGCGGACGTTATTGCTGATCCGCGCGTCCAGGGTGTTTCTCTCACTGGTTCTGAGCGCGCCGGCGCCGCCATTGCAGAAATCGCCGGCCGCAACCTTAAGAAGGCTGTGTTGGAGCTCGGCGGCACTGATCCGTATATTATTCTCGATGCCGCCGATATCACTAAGGCGGCTGAGGAAGCCTGGGTCAAGCGCATCGAGAACGTCGGCCAGGCCTGCACCTCCAATAAGCGCATCATCGTCATGGAGGATATCTACGACGAGTTTGTTGATGAAATGGTGCGCATCGCCGAGGGAATGGCACAAGGTGATCCTTCCAGCCCAGCAGAGAACCAGTACTACCCAATGTCCTCGCGCAGCGCTGCAGAGAACCTAGACAAGCAGGTCCAGCGTGCCGTGGACAATGGTGCCACTATCCGTACCGGTGGCGAGCTGCATGAGACTGCGGCCTACTACACGCCAACCGTGCTTACCGACGTCCCCGTAGGCTCCGACTCCTACTATGAGGAGTTCTTCGGCCCTGTGGCCGAAATCTATAAGGTCTCTTCCGAAAAGGAAGCAGTGGAGCTAGCCAATAACTCCAACTACGGTCTGGGCGGCGCCGTCTTCTCTGAGGACACCGAGCGTGCCACCAACGTGGCTGACCAGATCGATACCGGAATGATTCACGTCAACCTGGGACAGTACTTCTCCCCAGTGCTGCCTTTCGGCGGAATCAAGAATTCCGGCTATGGCCGCGAACTTTCTGTCTTTGCCCTAGATGAGTTCGTAAATAAGCAGTATCTGTACATCAACGACTAGGCCACAAGCCGTTCTAGCCCAGAGGTAATAGGGCTGAATACAAAAGTTCCCGCTTAGCAAAGCTAAGCGGGATTTTTGCTCCTCCAACTGGGCTCGAACCAGTGACCTAAACCCTATTTAACCTGCATAAACACCCTCTTCAAGCCCTACGTGACGACAATCTGACGACATCTGAAATCTTTTCATCCACAGCGCTGCCCACCGCCTCCAAATCCTCATCAAACAATTCAGCGTAAATATCAAGCGTCATCGCCGCTGAAGAATGGCCGAGCTCACGCTGGATAACTTTCACATTCGCCCCAGCCGACACCATCAACCCGGCGGCCACATGCCTAAGACCATGCGGAGTCACACGCGGAAAATCCGGGTACTTATCCATACACCTATCCAACGCGTTGTAGTACCACTTGCCATGCGTAGGCGGCTTCATCGGCGAACCATCACGACGCGGCCATAACAACTCATCCGGGCTTTTACCTTCCATTACCGGTATAAGCATCCGCATCACCGATGCCGGCACAGCCACTTCGCGTACCTCATGTGTCTTAGGCGTGCCAATAACCACTTCGGTGCCTACTGTGACGGCGTTTCGTTCAATGCTGATTCGGTTTCGCGTGACGTCTACGTCGCGGACTCTGAGGGCTGCTGCTTCGCCCCAGCGAAGACCCACGGTGCCTAGTAACCATACGAGTTCTTTGTACTTAGTGCATTCGTTAACGAGTAGTCCGAGTTGTTCTGCGGTGAGGTATATCTTTTTTGCGGCGGTTTTGCGGGGTAGTTTAATTCCTCGGGCTGGGTTGTTGCGTATGGCTTTGTCCATTACCGCTAAGTCGAGGATTTGGGCTAGTACGGCGTGTGCTTGTCGTACGAGTGAGGCTGATTTGTCCAGTGATGAGACCCAGACTTGTACTTCTGATGGTTTGATGCTTGATATTTGGCGGTTCCCCCATTGTGGTTTCACGTGGTTTCGCCATATAGCGAGCATGTCGTATTTAGTCTTTGGTTTGAGGTGGGTGATGTTCGTGAGCCATGGGACGGCCATTTGTTCGATGGTGATTTTGCCGGCGTTGGGGTTTATCCAGTCGTTTTCGCGTATATTGACTGCGTTTTTGTCGGCCCATGCTTGCGCTTCGTTTTTGGTGCGGAATCCTCGTTTTGTGTGGGATGTGCCGTTTGGGTCGCGGTACTGGACCCGCCAGGACTTTCCTTTTGCGGTCTTGTAAGACTTGATTGAAGACATGATAGAGATCTTTGTGTTGTATAAAAGCCCCGGCAATCCAAATACTGTGGATTGCCGGGGCCCGGTGGAGAGATAGGGCTATGCGGCTACTGGGAATAGAAATTCGCCGACTTTGAGGCCAATCTCAACAATGGTTTTGGTTACTTCAATGCCTTTCTTAGCGTTATCGAGTCGCTTGGCAGCGATTTCTGCTTGTTGCAGCTTTTCTTCGGGGGTCTTTTCCTTCTTTTGGTGCTTGGCGTTCTCTGGCTGAGAGGAGTTGCCTTCTGTGGTGGTAGTTGTTGTTGCAGTGGTTTCTTTGGTGGGGGCTGCGTCGTCTGCCATTGCTGGTGCGATGGCGGTGGTGGTGGCGATGGCCAAGGTGGTCAGGCCGATGGTTGCTTTACGTAGCATTGTGTCTCCTTATCGGGGGGTGCTTTCAGGGTAGGTTTACCCAGTAAGAAGGGTAGTGCCTGTGCGGGGAAACTGCATTCTTTTGTGTCAGTCTGCACAAGTTTGAGGTGAATGGGGGAATAAAAAATTGCCTTGAGCACTAGTGTTGTGCCCGAGGCAATGGTGGAGTTGAAAGACGCGTGTTAGGCGAGCTTGCCGGCGATTACGATGATCTTTTCTACGACCTTCAGTGCGTCCTCGATTTTGCTGAAGTCAATGTTCTTGACGAACTTATCGACCTTAGCGTTGAAGTCTTCAGTCTTGCTGGAGAGCTGGTCGAGCTTTGCGTCGAAGTTCTTCTTGTGCTCTTCGTGCTTAGCGTCGAGGTCTTGCTTGTTTTCCTTGTGCTTGCTGGAGAGCTCCTCGAACTTGGCGTGGATGCCTTCTTTGTCGAGCTTGGAGGAAGCTGCGTCGTTTTGTTCAGGGGTGGCTTCGGTGGTGGCGACAGCGTCGGCAGAGGTAGTTTCAGAGGTGACGGTGTCGTCTGCCATTGCTGGTGCGATGGCGGTGGTGGTGGCGATGGCCAAGGTGGTCAGTCCGATGGTTGCCTTGCGTAGCATTGTGTCTCCTTGAGTCGTATGGGGGTGTTAAGCACGCAAAAAGGAATGCTAGCTTATTTTAAAGTAAAAGTCAGGTTTTGTGGTGGAATGCACAGGAACTGAAATGGGAGGGCTTGGTCGAAGCGTGTAGGCGCCCATGGATGGCCTCGGTGAACTCCTAAGTGTTTAGTGTTGACGCTTACATTAAATTCTTGGTATGAGGGTGGTAAGTCGGTTGTAGTAGTTCGCCTAGTTCTTTAATTTGATGTCGTGCTGAATAATGGTTGCGGGGTTAGCTTTAGTCGGCTAGTGTTTTCGACACCGGCTGGGGATGTACGTACTGGCCGGTTGAGAGTTCGATTCCGCTCTCCTGATCTTTTCTACGTTGGTTGTATTAATGTAGAAAAGTAGCTCATGTTGCGGCCGCTAAGTAGTGCTGGTACCCCTTGCACTCTTAGCGGCCTTTTACGTTTTACTAGGCTAACTTCCTCTGATTGTGGTGGGCCATACTTTACTTTGAATATCCTGCGTATGGATTTGTTTCCTGTGGTATGAAGTCAATTTCACAGAGAGAGATGTCGCTATTTTTAGTTAGTAATACTAGGCTTAGTGCTGTCGGTCAGAATTCTTACGCTGGCTGACTTTAGGGCACTCTTACCCTAAGTCCCGCCGCCTTCCTTCTGTACTTTAGCGGCGGGTCTAGGAAAGGCCGCTGGGGCTACGTAGTTCATCCTTGTAGAAAGGCATCCGGCGGCCTTTTCTGCTCTATCTGGGATAGTGGTAAAAGAGGAGGGGCATAGTTTGTGAAACTCATGGCCCCTCCTTTTGCTGCTAACTGCTTTTCACCATTAGTGCTGTGTACAGCTGTTGCCATGATTTCAAAATATTGACGGTCACTCCTAACTCTGCTGCGATGGCGGCTGGGTGTGGTCCGTAGATTGCTTCTGCTGTGGCGTATTCGGTGGGGTTGATGAGGAGTCGGGCTGCGAAGCGGTCTGCGCGGATTTCATGGGCGCCGTGGTGGCCGGGAGGGTCACCATAATGCGCGTGGCCTAGCTCGTGGGCGAGGGAGCATAGGGTGCGCATCGTCCATGCCGAGGCGGAGCGTGATGGTGTTTCTGCGGGGTATCCATGCTGCTTTCGGCCCACCACGATGCCACCGGATTCGGTAGCCGCAGGCTTGCGCCACATCGATACGGGCGTCAAGCATTGGCGTGTTAAAGGTTGTTTGTTTATGCGTAGACGAGGTACTGTCTGACTTAGAGACACTGACTCGTGATGGATCAGGCTGGGTTCCCGAATGGGAGTAAGACATTAGGTCGAGAATTCCTTTGCCCCTGGGGTCAGTGTCGATTATTTTTTGATGACTTCTGTTAGGTGTCTTTTGTGCTGTCTGTCCTCTCGTGTTGGCCCGCTTTAGGAATTTTCTTTTAGGAATCGGCATCTTTGCTGTAGGAGTTCGGCGTAGTTGTAGATGTCTTCGATTTCGTCTAGATCGAAGTAGTTTTGGTCTCGCTCTGTATCGAAGATGCCGATTCGAGGTGTTCTGCGGTCGAAGTAGAGCCGGGCGATTGGGTTCCGGTTGTTGTCTTGGTAGAGGATTGCGCAGTAGCTTTTCGCGTCGCGAAGCGTCACATCATTTACCGGAACTTCGGCGCAACAGATAGCTCTAATGATAGAGAATGCTTGAAGTTCTTCTTCGGTGGTGATGATTCCATCGGAATCAGGTTCTGGTTCCTCGTCCTCTTGTGTTTCAATTACGCTTTGATAGCTCGGCGTTGAAGCTTCGTCGAAGTCCTGCGCAGAACGTAGCCGCCTATTGGCTTCATCTTTTAGGAATTGTGATTGGGCGGTTTCAACGAGCTGAGTAAATATTTGTAGGTTTTGTGTGGTCATTCTGCGAGACGTGACCCTGCTTGCTATCAGCTTTACCCAATCGGAATCCGGTTCCTTGAATTGGGACGATAGTACTTTTCGTATTTCGGAGATGTACTTCAGCTGTTCTGCGGAAGCTGCTATTGTTTCCGAGTCAAAGCGAGACTTTGTGCACATCTCTAGATGGGGGGAAGATACGGGCATCCACGTTTGCGAGGTCCAGCGTCATGAATGGCTTTTCGTCCATGCGGTTTGCTGCGTCTATTTGCGCATAGAATTCGTAGACTTCCCCGTTGGTGAGGATGGCGAATTCGGTGTCCGTGACGTTGAAATAGCGGACTAGTTGGTTGGCATGCCCGAGGTTGAGTGGTTCGCCTATTTTCTTGCACTCAATGAGGAATCGGAAGTCGTCTCCCGATTTGATGGCGAAGTCAACTTTTTCTCCCTTTTTAACTCCCACGTCTGCGGTGTATTCGGGGATTACTTCACGGGGGTCTGTGACGTCGTATCCCAACACTGTGCTGATGAAGGGGATGATAAGTGCAGTCTTAGTTGCTTCTTCGGTGTTAATTATGGGCTTGAGCTCTTGCACTTTGCTCGATAGGGATTGTACGGCTTGGTCGATGCTCATGGTTTCCTTCGGGGTTAAAGGTTTGCGTAGGTGAGGGAGTTTAACTTCCCACTTTGGAATAATTCCATCCATATTTTTAGCAGATGGTGGGTGACTTCGAGGTCGTCGGCTATGGCTGGTAGGCAGTCTTGGTGCCATATGGCGGAGGCTTCGAAGTCGGCTGGATTGATGAGTAGGTGGGCGGCGTATTCGTCGGCTCGTTGTTCTTGTCGTTGGTCATAGTGGCCGTTGCCGGTTGGGGTGTCACCGTAGTGTGCGTGGCCGAGTTCGTGGGCGAGGACGCTTTTGTATTGGCTGATGGATTGACCGCGTCGAGTGCTGATTATCCGTCGGTGGTGGTCGTACCAGCCGGGGCGCCCGCCCGAGTGGCGCTGTAGCTGCACGCCCATGCTTTCCGCGAGGAGGTGCAGCTCTACCGCGCTAATCGTCATCCGCATCATTCCTTTCCGCGTCTTCGTCCGGGCCGCTATAAGCAACCGCACTCAACGGCATTGAATCATCATCATCGGACACGGGGGCACCCGCACGACGAGAAGCCAGCTCGTCTATCTCATTAGCGCGGGTAGCGGGGTTGAGACGACGTGCCAGTTCGATGGCTAGTTCCCCGTCCTCAGTGGTGTCCAATAGTTTGCCGTTGTTGTCTAGGTGGCTCATGGCTTCGGCTTCGGTGACGTGTCCGAGGTCTACTAGCGCGTCGATGGGGTTTACGTGCAGTCCTCGGCTGACCTTGATTATTTCGTCAGCGGTGAGTCCGTCTTGGGTGAGGCGGCGAGTCACGGTCGGGCGTGATGCTCCGATGAGTTTGCCAATTGTTTCTGCTGTTACGCGTTGTCCTGTTGCGGACTTATACCAGTCCCGGTAATCAATCATGTCTACATCTTAGTGCGTCAATTTTGGCGCACGCAACCCATTCCTGCCTTTACGAACGCTAAATGAGTGCCCCCATAGTGAATCACATTATTGACATTATGCGGACAGTGGTTCAATATTAAATCAACCGAGTGAAAGGAGGAAACAAAATGGCTCAGTTCTTAATCAGTCTGGACGAAGTGGAACGCGTTAAAAAAATAAACCGAATCGGTTCAACAGTCGAACTAGCACAACGCACCAACGTGTCCCGCTCAACCTGGGGACGCGCACTAAGCACACGAACACCCAAACCAGACGTGCTTCAAGCACTCGCGGCCCTCGGCGCTAGGCCAGAACGCATCCTCATAGCCGACGACCTAGAAGCACTCACCGCATAGAAAAGGCCCGGTGCTGGAACACCAAGCCTAAGGAAAATACCACTCACAAAGGACAGTATCACAATGGACAACCAACTGGTTCATGCCAACAATGATGGAACCCTAACCACCACCTCGGAGATTATCGCCAGCGGCGTTGGGATTCAGCACAAGAACGTACTGGAAACGATTCGTAAGAACCTAGCAGACTTCGAAGAGTTTGGAAGGGTCGCGTTTGAAACGCGAACCCGCCAAACCGCAGGCGGAGCGCAAAAGACCAACATTGCGGTCCTGAATCGTGAGCAAGCGATGTTCGCAATGACCCTGTTCCGCAATACGCCGATAGTGGTTGATTTCAAGAAGAACCTCATTAAGGCCTTTGTGGCTATGGAAAATCAACTGGTACAGGCCGAGCACCAGATTAACGCTTTGATGCGTGAGTCTCAGATGCGGATGGAGTTGTGTCAGGCGGCGAAGGGTTTGATTCATCCTGACCATTTGGAGGCGAAGGCGAGGATTGTACTCGCTCGTGGTTTGGGTGAGGTGCCGGAGTTGGACCCGGAGACTCGGCCCTTGTACACGGCGGATTTTTTGAAGTCGAAGAACCTGTCCAACAAGAAGATGAAGTCCGTGGCGCTGATGTTCGGTAAGCGCATGAAGGCACTGTACACGCTGGAAAAGGGACGCGAACCAGAAAAGTATGACCTTACCCTGCCTAACGGTCAGGTGCGCCAGGTTAACGGCTACACCGAGGCCGACCGGGAGCTGATGCAGCAGGTGTGGGATGAGTACTACGCCTAGCGCATATGTAAAAGCCACGTGTGTGGGCGGTATTGGTCGAATGCGTTTAGAGGAGTGTTGTTGATGTTTACCAGTCTATGGTCTTGGCTGCGGGGCCGTGGGGCCAGCCGGGGAAGTTCTGTTGGTCGGTTGGGGAATTATGAATTGCCTTCCACTTTCCGAGTGGCGAGTGCCGGCGCCGATGGAGGTGTTCGAATGGACGCCATCGCCATTGTTGAGCCTCTTGAGCCAGGTTCATCCGGAGTGCTTGATACCGAATCTTGTTTTTCAGAATGGCAGGATGTGGAGTCTGCCATGCGACATGTAGGTGTACTTTATCCAGGTCGCTACACGGTATTTTTAGAACCTTCGGGCCGAATTTTTCTCCAGGCTGAAGCTGAGTCTCGGGGTAGAGGTCCCAGTGTTCGCCATTGTCTCAGAGGAGGGACATCTTGACTCCGTAGAGGGGTTGGAAGCCCTGGTAGTGGAGTTGTATTTCGATTTCGTCAATGGGCTCTTTCATTCCTGAGGCGATGGTGGGGGTTCCGTAGTTGCTGAAGCCCATTGCTATTTGGTGTGCGCCGTCGTATTGGCGGGCGTGTTGGAATTGTTTGATTCCTAGTAGTAGTGCGGCAAGTCCGGTTATTGCGCTTATGAGTGCAGTTATTGCCATGAGTTTATTTTAGCCCGACTCAGCAGGCGCTGAAATATCGTCACTTTTCGTCACATCGAGGGTGTATCAGTACCCGTTAATAACGTCACGGGACTTTAAGCGCTAGGTAGTCCGCCCGGGGAGCGTGGCCCCGGTAGCGCACAGGGTCGAAAGACCCGAGCTGTACAGAGAACTGAATTAGTGAATTGTCCTGATAGAAGATACTGGGCCAAGAACCACGTTGACGTGTCCGTGAAGCATTGGCCAAGCCGACAGGCAGGAACCCCGCCGTAAGCGGGAGGGAACCACCAAGGACGTAAAACACTAGGCCGTGAATGAGCTACTCCCCGGGTGCAAGTCCTGGGCGCGGCACTGGCCTCACACACCGTGAGGCGGATAGTTGATTGTGGAGGGGAGGTGTTTCGGTATGGTTGCTCCGATTATTATTTCGGCGTGTGCCTTGATTTCTGCGGGGTGCGCTATCTATGTCAACCACATCAATCGGCATTAGCAATTGCTGCTTTTTGCTGCTGTTTACCTTCGCTGTCTGTCCACTGTAGGACGTATTTTCCCTGGAAGCCAAGGAGTACTTCGATGACGTCTCCGTGGTCGAGGGCGGCGGCGGTTTCAGCGCTCATGGTGGCTGCTTGGTCGTCTCTGGTTGGGTTGATGCTGACGTTGGTGATGATTTCACCGGTTTCGTTGGCGATGGCGTAGTTCTTTTTGCTCTCGTGGTGCAGGGTGACGTTTCGTCAGTTCGCTGCGGCGAGTTTCTGCGTGTATGCGGAGATTGCTGCTTGTGCTTCGGCGATTTTTCGTTGTTCTGCTGCGGCTTGTTCGGCGCTGCGGGCGGCTCGGTCGGAGCTTTCTGCGGCTTCGGCTTGTGCAGTCTCTGCTGATTTGCGTGATTTTGATGCGTCTATTGCTTGCCAGAGTGCGATGCCGGCGGAGACTGCGGCGATGAGTGTGGAGATTATTTCGAACGCGTTCATGCTTTCACATTTTATCTGGCCTCTTCAGGTGGCCTGAAGGGGCGTACTAGCGCAGAGGAGTAACTATTCACATTTTTCTTGTACCTACTACAGGGGCTAAAGAAATTTGTGCTTACAAAAGACCACCGGGGTGCAACTCCCCGGCTGCGCACTAGGGGTTGTTAAGGGCGGGTTGGACACTGACCGCTTCAAGGGCAGTATCCCAGGATTTGGCGGCTTCCGGCACTTGCCGCTGCTGCGCTCTGCTGCACCTGCATCCCCGTTTATTTTTCGGAAGTTTTCATGGGTGAAGGCCCCTGCATGAACTGAGAAGTGCAGGGGCCTTACCCGTGATTCAATCTCTTCTTTCCAGAAAGGGCGTTATGGATTGTATCAGGAAATGGTTTACCGCGAAGGAAGCTGCTGAGTATATGGGTATGCATCCGGAGACGGTGTATCGATTTTTGCAGCGTAAAGAATTGCGTTCGGTGAAGGCCGGGCGTACGTATCGCGTCAAGTCTGAGTGGTGTGATGCTTTTTTGATGGGGGAGAACCAATGGGTTTTATAAAACGCATGTTCCAAGGAACTAATCGAACTTTTGTCATGATTTGGAGGTAGATGATGCGTCAGATTACGGCTTCTGAGGCGAAGGCTTATATGAGGGATATTGAGGCTCGGCTGAAGACGATTTACAACCTTGCTCATCTTCCTGAGAAGACTCGTCGTCAAATTCTCACGCTTGCTAGTGGTGCCAATAGTGTGGCCGGCCAGATTTCTGCTTATGAGAGGAGGTTTTGTCATGTGCGTAAGTAATCGCTCGGAGCGCTGGGAGCCGACGTATAAGGAGTTGGCGTATTGGCAGGATGTTGCCGCTAAGCGGGTTCGCCTGTGTTGGGCTACTGGCGTGTTTGGCGGCATGGTTGGATTTGTTTTCCATTGGGTTATTTCGGTGCCGCCAGTATGGATGTAGGAATCACGTTAGAACAGGCATACCAGAAGTTTCACCCTGTCCTCTATAAGGGGGAGTGGGTGGTGAACCTTGGGGATGCGCCGCGTAGGTATCAGACGGTGAGGGCAGCGAGGGAGTATATCAAGCGCTGCTATGAGCAGCGGGACCGCTGCCTTTATGCGAACTGCCTACTTGAGGGTGAGGACATTCCTGGTGTAGGGGTTGGGTTCCGGTTCTGTGAGCGCCATGCGAGGAATGCGAAGAAAGTTCTGCGTGAGTCGAATAAGGGCACCACGATTTTTAAGAGGAAGAACTAAATTGAGGACATTCAAACCAGAGAATAATGATGAGTGGTTCGAGTTCCGCCGTCAGCACCTCACCTCAACGGAGCTAAGGGACCTGCATTTAAGCAGGACTGCTAGACAGTGGCAGGAGCTGCGCGAGCAGAAAGAAACAGGGAAGCGGTGGGGCGGTAATGACTACACGGTTTGGGGCACTGCCCGCGAACCCGTGCTGGCGCCGCTTGTGGTGGAGGTTGATTCGCGTCTTGTGTACAACGCGGACCCGCAAACCATCATCATCAACAAAGATGATGAGCGCCTGTGTGGCACCCCAGACCTTTTCAGTGAGGACGGGGAGGTCATTGGTGAGATTAAAACCGCTAAACACCCGTTCACTGGTGGGTATTGGCATGATTGGTGCCCCGACGGGTACTACCTGCAGGTGCAGGCAAACATGTGGCATGCGGGCGCCGAGGCGTGCGTGCTGCTAGTGGAGTACTACCAGGAGCAGGACGGCGAGTTCACCCCGGACGGGTACGAATATCAGGTAATCCACTATGACCCCAAGGTGGTGGAGGGCATGCAACGCACCGCCGCCGAGTGGTTCGCTTGGCTGGAAGGCACTACCCCGGATTGGATGGGTGAGGTCACCAGCCTAGAAGACGCCGACGAGGTAGAAGGCCTCGTAGCGCAACTAGCGGACGCGGAAGAAAAATCCGCCAGCTGGTCTGACCTAGCCAAGACCTACAAGAAAGACCTTTTGAAACTACTCGGTGATTCCTACGCGGGTACGCACGCCGGCTACAAGGTGAGTGTGTCCACCACCAAGGATTCTAAGACATTCGACTCTAAGGCGTTTAAGACCGCCCACCCGGACCTCTACGCCGAGTTCAACACCAAAACCCGCCGAGGCTCCACACGCCTCCGACTCACAAAGGTCGTCAACTAATGAGCATCTACACCACAGAACCAAGCAAGGGGGCAAAGAACCGCGCCCTAAACAGAGCACAATGCGAAGCCTTCGACTGGATGCGCGACCACGGAGACACGTTCCCAGAAATGCGTGACCTCTACCAACAAATCCACGACCAAGCAGACAAGGAGCGCCAGAAACTATGACTCCAATTCCGAGTGATATGCCGCGGCGACGACTCGAAGTCGCACGCACCGTGACAGAAGCAAACTATGCGGCGCTGACTGCTTTTGCCGACCAGGCACATTACCTCATGGAGTGCTTCACCGCCCGCGGCCACGATGAGGAAACCGCCCTCACACTCACAGAAATCACCCTCGACCGATTCGACGACGAAAGGAACATCTAACAGTGAATAATCAACTTGATACTGTCAACGATTCTATGCCTGAGCTCAGTGATAATGGACTTAGCGGTCTCATGCGCCAGGCTGAAGCTATGGATGCCGCACATAAATTGGCGACTGTCCTATGTAATACCCAGATGGTGCCACAGACTTTTCGCGGTAAGCCTGATGATGGTGCTGCCGCAATCCTTTATGGTGCCGAGCTTGGGCTGAAGCCTCAACAGGCTTTGCAGCAAGTATTCGTCATTCATGGGCAGCCAGCTATTTACGCTCGAACTATGGTGGCTTTGCTTAAGGGCAAGGGCTATAAGTTCAAGACAGTGGAATCCAGTGATGAGTCTGTAACGGTGCGTGGCGTGGCGCCGAGTGGGGAGCAGGAGTCGTCCACGTGGACTATCGACCGTGCTAAGAAGGCAGGCTATACCTCTAATAAGAGATATCAAACCGACCCGCAGGCCATGTTGTACGCCAAGGCCGCTTCGGAAGTGTCTCGCCGCCTTGCCCCTAACGTTCTTCTGGGCATTAAGTACGCTGCCGAGGACCTGGAATTGGAGCCGGTAAAGATGAACGCTACTCGTCAGGATGTAGCTGCTCAAGCAGTCTCCGCGCCGGCACCAAAGATGCGGCAGGAGCCCGAGCAGGAACCGGAAGATGACCAGTTCGTGCGGGATGTAAAAGCCGCACTCGCAGAGCTGACTAGTGCTGAGGCAGTCACCGACTTCATGAACGAAATCCGCGAAGAAAGTGATGTGCCCCAAAAAGTAATCAACCTTGGCCGCGACCGCTGGAACGAACTGCAGGAGAACAAATAAATGATTGACCTCATTACACTCACCGGCGGACTCCCACGCGACGCAGAACTACGATTCACCCCGCAGGGCGCCGCGGTGGCTAACTTCACCCTAGCTAGCTCAGACAATAGGTTTGACCAGGAGCAGAACCAGTGGGTAAAGACTCGCAGCATGTACCTAGATGTAACCATCTGGAACGAGCAAGGCAATAAGCAGAATCCCACCCCGTGGGCTGAGATGGCCGCTGATTTGAAAAAGGGTGACCAGGTTGCGGTTACTGGCAAGCTTGTGACTCGCTCGTGGGAAACCAAGGACGGTGAAAAGCGCAGCAAGGTCGAGTTCCGTGCTACGCGCTTTTACAAGCTTCCTACCGCGCCGCAGCAGCAGCCCAGCCAGGCGCAGCAGTCGTGGGATAACGCCGCGCAGAATGGACAAACCGCTGCTAGCGGGGCGTGGTCGACCCCGCCGGCACAATCGGGACAGCAGAATCAGGAGCCACCATTTTAAATGGGGTATGTAAAGATTCAAGCCGCCGAACTTCCCGAATACAAGGGCAAAAGGGTGGTTCTTTTCCCCTCTACCTTTGACCCAGAGAAGATTGCCGACCGCATCACCTACGCCGCCGAATACGACGGCACAGTTCACGGGGCCACCAGAGACGGACGCTTCACTCTCAAAGCAACCTCCACCGTCCTCGTCGACCCCACCACATAACCCCGTTTTGTTCAGGACCTCAATAGTCCACAGGCGGGGTCTATTTCTAACCCCAACGGACTTTATCCATGACTGACCCTGACCACCGTGCCCGCCAGGACATGCGCGCCTACTTGGAATCCCAAGACGTGTACTGCGCTAGGCCGGACTTCCTCGATGCATTAATCCAGTTATTCCAATCCATAGAAAAGGAGGTACAAGACGATGACTTGGTTCAAGGTTGACGATGGCTTCTACGACCATCCGAAGTTTCTTGACGTGCCTAACGCTGCTATCGGTTTGTGGACTAAATCGGGCGCATGGTGCGGCAAACATCTAACCGACGGAGTCATCCCGGCAAGCCAAGTCAAACGATTTAAAGGCACGAAATCTCAAATAAATGCGCTCGTTTCTGCGGGCATTTGGGTTGAAGGTAGGTCCGAAAACGGTGCGAAAGTGTTCCGCTTTCACGACTGGAATGGGTGGCAACCCAGTCGCGAACAGAAGCTAAAAGAGCGCGAAGAAGCCGCCGAAAGGCAACGCAAATCGCGCTACCGAAAACGCCAAGAGCAGGGAGAACGCGAAAATGTCACGCGTGACTCACATGTGACAGGTCAACGTGACATCGCTGTGAGTCACAGAACGGTGTCACACCGCCCCGCCCCGACCCGACCCGGCCCGACCACAGAACCTAAAGGTTCTGTAGTAGAGACCACCACCGCAAAAGCGGATGGTGGCCCCAGCCCAGACACAACCACCAAACCCAAAAAGAATCACCCCCTCCCCAGAGGCTGGGAACCAAAACCGGAGACCGTCAACAAAATCCGCACAGAACGACCAGACCTCGACCTCGCCACCGAACACGAGAACTTCTGCGACTACTGGCACTCCATCACTGGAGCCAAGGCACGGAAAGCCGACTGGGACGCAACATGGCGAGTCTGGATGCGCCGACAAAAACAAAACACCACCGGCCAGCCTCAAAAATCCAAATCCCAGCGCTACATCGAACTAGGCGAACGCATGGCACGCGAACTCGAAGCCCAAGAAGCACAAAAACCACAACCCACCGGAACGAAACAACTCGAACCGCCCTTCTAGGAGACACCCATGCCACAAGCCGAAAACATGCGACTCGCATCCCAAATCATCGCCTACGGCTCCGCAGCAGCCCCCAACAAATTCCCCAAAGACGACCCCATCGTCCTCAACGTCTGGGCAGACGTCCTAGAAACCATCAACGTCCCCGAAGACGTATGGCCCGAAGCAATCCGCTACTGGGCAGCAACCACACACACCGACACCATGGCCGGCCCCTGGGACATCATCAACGCCGCTAAACAAGTCATCAAACAGTGGGAACGCAACGAATCAAAGAAATACATCCTCGAAGCCCACAGGTGGAAACACCGCGTAGCCCGCGCCAAACGCAACTACGGCGACCAGTTCACCCTCGACAAAGTCATCCCACCGCCACACTGGTCCGGCATCGACGAAACCCAAGACCCCGAAGGCCACGACGTGGTCGAAATAGCCCGCGCCGGATGGCACCGCGCCCAACAACAACCCCCAGAGGTGGAGATGCAACCTGAGGAGTTCTTCCAACGCCTCAAACGAGGAATCAACCCAAACCGCCTACCCGCCCCAGAAGAAGACACACAACCACCCCAAAACACCCCCTAGGAGCCCCACAGAGCTACAAACACAACGCCTGTGGGCAAACACCCCAGAAATACGAACCAGCGCCGCAGAAAGGCCACAAATGTCACGAAACAGAAACAGCGCCAAACAAGCCGGAGCACGCTTTGAACGCCTCATAAGCGACTTCCTCCGTGACAACCTCGACGACCGCATAGACAGGAAGGTCCGCACGGGAGCACGCGACACCGGGGACGTTGCCAACGTCCGAGACTCACACAACCGCCGCATCGTCATAGAAATCAAAAATTATGGCGGCAGAGTCCACCTAGCCGAGTGGACCAAAGAAGCCCACCAAGAAGCCGAAAATGATGACGCCCACGTAGGACTCGTAATAGCCAAACGACGCGGCACAACCAACCCCGAAAAACAATGGGCAATTATGGAAGTCGAAGACCTCATAAAACTACTAAAAGGACCAGGCGATGACGCCTAGTAAGTCCCGCCTAAAGCATTTTCAAATTGCACCAAAAACTGTAAAATTCATAGAAAGAAGAACAGAATCCCACTAATGCGCAAAGGAGCCAAAGGAGATGCCAGTCATTCCACGGCTCGAGACAGGTGAACCCCTCACCCCAGCAGCCGACGCAAACCAAGCAATCACCATTTCCTACACTGACGCTGCAGGAGTCGCTGACTTACCCATCGACCCAGAACAAATTGCACGAGTCTACGACGTTCAAGTCTACGAATACGACCTCCCCCGCGAACTCTCAGGCTACCTAGACTGGGACGACCAAGGCGCTTTCATCGTAGTTAACCAATGGCACGGACCCGAGCGGAAACGCTTTACCATAGCTCACGAGCTTGGTCACTATTACGACACTCTGCGCCGAAATCTTCCAAAGGAGAGGAGAGATAGAGGACCGCTTGCGTCAACCGGAACGGACATCGAAGAAATCTACGCCAACAGATTCGCAGCAGCACTGTTGATGCCCGCAGAGGCCGTAAAAAACAAGTTCGTACAAATCCAAGACGTCGGAATCCTGGCGCGTACCTTCAATGTGTCGAAAGACGCCATGGGAATCAGGCTTAATAGCCTCGGATTAGTGTAATGGACAGCTCCTCTGCAAAAGACCCAAGCCCACAACAACCTCAAATTTCCGAGGAAGAAAAGAACACCGAAGGCACACATGGCATAGATGAAACAAACTTTCCAACCAGCTTCAAAGAGCAGAACCCATCATGGATGCCAGGCTGGCTTTCTAAAGTCTTCGACCGGCGTCCTAAAAAGGATCACCGCCCAACGCGTGAAGAGCTAGAAAAAGACAGATACAAAGCTGACACCCGATATCGAACCATTTACGCCAAAACCCTTTTAACAATACTTATCGGACAGCTTGTAGTTGCACATATCTTTCTCTACGAAATTGCTAACGGCCCACATAAACCAGACGCTGAAGGTTTCTATTTATCCGACCAAGTCATAATCGCCTACCTAACCTCCATCGTCGTCGAGGTAATAGGTCTTGTTTACGGCATTGTTCGTGGAATTTATCTTTTGCCCGAACACAAATAAATAGACTACCCCCTCAACCCGCTACCAAAAGCGTAGCGGGTTTTCTCATATCTAAGGAGTTACCCAATGATTTACGCATGGCCCCACGATGATGCCAACGAACCCAACCCAGACGAAGAACCCGAATACGACCCCTGGCAAGACCACGCCTACGAACTCTGGGCAGACAAATAACCCTTACCCAACCACACGGAGCAACGATGACTAACCTCACCACCAACCACACGGAGAAAGAATAACCCTTGGAACAAGCCCACACGCAGTCAGAAGACAGGCACACACCACACACAACAAAAGCATGGCCCACCGCACGAACCATCTGTTACAAACTCCAACAACAAGGCCACAACGTAAGCCCAGAGCTACTGCGGAAATGGGTTGAGCGGGGAGCTATATACGCGAAAAAAGAACAGGGAAACGTTAATATCTATTCATTGAGTGAAGTTCTACAATAGGTAAAGAGAGTCCGTGAAACTTAACGAAGAACACCCGTTCTCAAAGGGCACCATAAACCGTATCGGAGAAGGGATTAGAGGTAGGAGGGAGCTCAATGAAGATGACTATCTTCAAGTAATGGCATGGTTCGATAAGTTAAATGAAACCGTTATTACAATTGCTTTAGAAGAGGTTGAGGAGTTCTCTCAAAGCGAGGATTTTCATGGCGAGACTTATCGAATTAAACCTCCAATCGAGTCCAGTCATCGGGTAAAAACTGATGACACCATAGCCGATAAGCTTGATCGGCTTAGTACAAAACTCAGCCGTGTCCAGGATTTGGCCGGGTGTCGTTTGGACCTTGACTGTTCTTTGGATTGTTTGTCAGAAATTTCTGACGTCTTGCAGGCCCGGTTTGAGACCGAAGGTGCAGCGGTAAAAGAAAGAAACTATTTAAAAGATTCCCAGTATGGATATCGTGCAATACATCTTCACTTGACTGCTCCTGCGGGGCGTGTTGAGCTTCAGTTAAGAACTAAGACGCAGGCAGCTTGGGCAAATTTAAATGAGGTGATCGGGGATAAATTTGGTCGAGTCCATCGGTACAGCGAACTTCCTGATGGTGCGCCAGAAATCTACAAGATGCTGGTAGATAAGGCGCAGGATATTGCAGAAGCGATACAGGAGCTCGAAGAAAAGAAAGCAAAATTATTTCGTCAGATAGACAGCGATATACGTAAGAAAGGGGTAGACTGCGGTCCATATCAAGATGTCAGGTTGGATATTGATAAACTTGACGACAAATTGGTTGTTCAACTGAAGCAATTGGCTGATTCAATTGGCTCTATTGGTGAAGAAGCTTAAGGCAAAGGAGTGGCAGTGACTTCCTATCTCATTGAATATCATAGGCCGTCAGGCGAAGTCTCTGTGACGTCGTATGTGGATGCTCAGGCAGCGTTAGAAGAGCGGATACATCGCTCGCGAATTCGCAGAAGCCGAGACACTGAAATTGTCACAGTCAGGGCGAACTCCATGGAATCTTTACGGAACACTCATGCACGATACTTTGCGCGGAGTGATGCCTGAATTTCTGTCACGCTGTGTGCTATAATCGTCGACGCGACGACACTATATGCCCTCAACACACGTTGGGGGCATTCGTCGCTTTCAAAAGCCTTGTTGCCTGACTCAACGACCACTAAAACGGCAAATTCAGTAACTGACCAATGAGATGCAGGCCACTGGTTCACGACCAGAACAAGGCACAAAACCGAACTCGACCACCAGAACCCATAAAGGACCCGCAAGAAGTCTGGCTCACAGCAAAACCCTCACCTACAGGTTGAGATAACAGGGGTATCAAATCACACCCGAACTACTGCGGAAATAGGCAGAAAGAGAAAAAATTCGAAAAGGACAATCAACGGAACTAACCGGTATTTGCTAAATGACGTGCAGAGATTGCTTTACAAAAAGCAGGAGTGAAGCAAAATCGAGAAATGCGACCATGACCCGCTGGTACCCAATGTCCGTGTCACAGACTATATTCAGACATACTTGAAGCAGAGGAGGTCCTAAAAATGTCACTTACAATCAGGCGCCACACACCGGAAGATTTGTACCGTCGCCACGATGAGCTTTCGAGACAACTTACTAGTGCATATTCCTCAGTTGAAGGCGCTCCGATCAGCCTCCGAGACCTTCGTGACTTGGCTTCAATGGGTTGCCTTTCGACGGAAGAACGTGAACTTTATGACGAACTTCGTCGCGTAGAAATGATGCTCGACATTGACAAGTAGCTCAGTCACGCAACGAGAATTCAGCGACAAATCAGCACAAGATTTCGCTTCCGAAGTGCTTGCAATATTGATGGCAGCGTTGCCGCTGCGGGAATCACAATTCAAGAAACACCTTGACGTAAATGACCAGTCTGGCGTTTACGTCATTTCGTTTCATGCACCGCTGCATTACGGTCGGGGGACCTCAAGCATTGAAGAATGCGAATGCCTCAGCACCTGTGATCTATATACCCTAGCTGTTACTTACAAGCTGCAAAGTGACCGAAGTGGGCAGTACCTGACTGTTAGACACAGTGATTATTCAATCCGCGTCCATACACAATCTGCAATCAAATTTGAATACGAGCGCAACAAGGAGCGGGTTCCAGCTGCCCATATTCACTTTTCGGGCATTGGGGGGCTGCTTAGCCCAGCCCTAATGAAAAATGGACGGACTAGTAAAACCGATAAACGGAAAGACGGAGACATAAGCCCACTCCATGTACCGGTAGGGGGCCATCGATTCCGGCCATCGCTTGAGGAATTCCTGTATTTCGTAATTCAGGAATGCGGGTTTCGAGGAAAGAACGGTTGGGAGGTAGCGCTGAAAGATTCTCGAGAAAAGTGGTTTGACATTCAACTCCAGGCATCTGTTCGAGATAACCCCGCCGTCGCGATGGATGCTTTAGAACGCTTAGGTTTCAAAGTGACCCCACCAGAAACTGGGTGTCCTCCTGCTCGGCGGCATTCCAGCTGGTGATTGTCACGCTGTGTGCTATAATCGTCGACGCGACGACACAATATGCCCTCAACACACGTTGGGGGCATTCGTCGCTTTAACCAAGCCTTGTAGCCACCTCACCCTGTAACTAACCATTAAGCATTGAAAGTTAGAACAGCTCTGAGCAACACCCGAGGCGCAGGCCACCAGCTCACGACTGGAACAAGGCACAACAATCAAATCCCTACTTCTTGGCCGGCAGCCCAGCCGCATGCAACGCCCCAGCAATCAACACCGGCTGAAACAACAGACGCACAAAGCGCTTAGTATCAGTATCCAACCCGAACCCATTATGCCGCTCCGCATATTGAGCAATATTCCCAGGGAAGATAGCGGTATAAAAAGCCGCCAACGCAACACCAAAATCAGCGCGACGGCGCCGCGACAGCAACAAACCTGCCCCTAACACAATCTCCGCTACACCGGACGCCACAACAACAGCATCCTTGGAACCAGGAAACCAATCAGGAACCTGAGCCTGAAACTCCTCACGCTGATGAGTCAAATGTGACACACCAGCAAACGACATAAACCCACCAAGAACACCAGCAGTAAAATACTCACTAAACTTACTCATACCTAAAACCTACTCCTCAAAATCACTCAGCAACGAAATAATTTCAGCCACGCCCAACACCTAGCTGTGTCTTAAACTCCGTGCCCCGACCAGCAAAAAACCACAGCAGAGGCCCAATGAGCGGATACGCAAGTGCTGCCAAAACCAACAAAAGCTTAACGCCCCAACCAAAACCAGACCGCACAATTGACACCACAGCGCAAAACCAAAAAACAAGCGGCACAACAACAAGCAAAATAGGTACGATGCCCCACCACGTATTGTTCGGGTCAGAACCGTGCTCTGAAGCGTCCTGGGTTGAGTTCCGCTTCTTTTACGGCCCTGTGTTGATGGGCTGGGTGAGATAGTACTCGGTTTCTA
>NZ_JASPJA010000070.1:0-268 GCF_030232125.1 Corynebacterium sp. MSK071
GTGGTGTAGTCATCTGGGCCGAAGAAGAGCGCGTGTAGTTGGTTGGTGGCGTTGAGTATGGGTTGGTTGACGACCCATGCGCCTGGTGGTGTGTTGCGGTTTAGGCATACTCCCATGTTTTATCCCCCGTTGTGTGTGGAACTGGTGTTCCTGTGTGGTGATTTTACCCTATGAGGGTTTTGAGTCGTTTGGTTGTGGCGGAGATGTGTTTTTGGTTTTCGTTGAGTTGTTGTAGGGCGGATTGGCGGGGTTGTGCTTCGCCGACAGC
>NZ_JASPJA010000071.1:0-267 GCF_030232125.1 Corynebacterium sp. MSK071
GCTGATGGTGGCTTCATCAATCCAGGTGGAGAGGTTCATGTTTCGCCATTGGATGCCGATTTGGTCGCCGACGTTTACTTCGTAGCCAAGCTGGTAGGGGCAATTATCGGCGAGTTTGAATGAGGCTGAGAGGTTGCCCTTGCCTTTGGCGAGTGCCTCAAAGGCTTGTTGTTGGCCTTCGATGGTGAAGCCTTCGCCGGAGGCGACAAGCTCGCGGCGTCGGTAGGGGCCGAGGTGTCGTGCTCTGCGGGTGGCTTGGTGGTGTGT
>NZ_JASPJA010000072.1:0-267 GCF_030232125.1 Corynebacterium sp. MSK071
GAACAAAATAATCGCGCCCGCCACACCAGGAACAATCGTCAACGCCGCCGCTGCAAACGTGACCGCAATTGTCAACAGTGACACCTTGGCTAATATCCTCCACGGCTGCGCCAACTTTCGCGCGGCCAGCAGCATTGGTACACCCACAAACATGGTCACGAAGGCAGAAATCATCAACCCCAATGCGAGTCGCTCCAACTTTTGGACCTTCATCCACGGGAAGGCACCAGCGATAACTCCAGCGTCCAAGAGTAAGTGGCGTGCCCC
>NZ_JASPJA010000073.1:0-245 GCF_030232125.1 Corynebacterium sp. MSK071
AATACGATTGCGTTCCCACTGGTGGGTATTCCGTTGGATATTTTCAACCTTCTCACCCGGCATTCGCCGGTGGGGCGTCTACTGCGACTGTGGATTATCGGTCAGTTAGCGGTTGTGGCTGCAGTATCTATTGGCCTCGTGGCTGTAGTGGTTGTCCTCAATGTTGCAGGGGCTGTTACTGGTTTCATGGCGTCAACTGGCCTTGCGGTAGCAATCGTGCTTGTGTACCTGTATTCCTTTATCCC
>NZ_JASPJA010000074.1:0-242 GCF_030232125.1 Corynebacterium sp. MSK071
TTTGTGGACTACGGCCTCATTCATCCCTTCCGGATACAAACCGTAACCACCCAAAATAATAGCACACGTGTTCATTTGCTCAGGTCACCCACCTGACGCATCGCCCGCAGCAACACATCGGGGTCCGTGCTGCCAACTTCTTCCTGAGCCTTCTTATAAATCTTTTGCGCCCGAATCGTCGACTCTGGAAGCTCAACGTGCCCCCGCTTACGACAAATCACCAAACATCGGCAATGGTCATG
>NZ_JASPJA010000075.1:0-242 GCF_030232125.1 Corynebacterium sp. MSK071
CATGACCATTGCCGATGTTTGGTGATTTGTCGTAAGCGGGGGCACGTTGAGCTTCCAGAGTCGACGATTCGGGCGCAGAAGATTTATAAGAAGGCTCAGGAAGAAGTTGGCAGCACGGACCCCGATGTTTTGTTGCGGGCGATGCGTCAGGTGGGTGGCCTGAGTAAATGAACACGTGTGCTATTATTTTGGGTGGTTACGGTTTGTATCCGGAAGGGATGAATGAGGCCGTAGTCCACAAA
>NZ_JASPJA010000076.1:0-232 GCF_030232125.1 Corynebacterium sp. MSK071
TCCCCCTGGGGAATCGACGGGGCCAACGCCCCAGACATTCTTGACAATCAAGGCCGTGTCAAAGTCGCTGTCGCCGGAACAGCCGACGACCCCGGAAAAACCGCCCTCCCACCAGTCGAAGTTCACCTCAACATGAACGGCGACAATATGGAAGTTGAAGCGTCCTGGGTTGAGTTCCGCTTCTTTTACGGCCCTGTGTTGATGGGCTGGGTGAGATAGTACTCGGTTTCTA
>NZ_JASPJA010000077.1:0-230 GCF_030232125.1 Corynebacterium sp. MSK071
GGCTCGGTGGCGGAGAAGACGTTTCAGGCGGTGGAGTTAGAGAATCAGGGCCGGTTGAAGCGCAGCACGATTCTTGTAGACCACCGTGAGGCCCCGTCGGATACTGACTTAGCTGACCACGATTCGCTCTACCGCGGTCTGGTGCATGCCTACGGTGATTCTGCCCGGGACAATGGTGGCTGGGTGGATATTGAGCGCATCATTACCGAGATTTGGGACCCGTCGACTGA
>NZ_JASPJA010000078.1:0-218 GCF_030232125.1 Corynebacterium sp. MSK071
TTCTTTTTGTGTTTGCCGGTGCGGGTTTCTTGGGTGGTTTTGTTGGTGTGGCATTGGTGGCAGAGGACGCGGAGGTTTTCTAGGTTGTGGGTTCCGCCTTGGCTTATTGGGGTGATGTGGTCTACTTCGTGTCCTGGTTGTCCGCATTGTTGGCAGGTGTGGTTGTCGCGGTTTCGGATTTGTTGGCGTAGGTGGTGTGGTGTTCCTGGGTGGTGTGG
>NZ_JASPJA010000079.1:0-212 GCF_030232125.1 Corynebacterium sp. MSK071
TTGGGTGCTGATGAGGCTGTGCGTAAGGCTGTGAAGGCTGCTGAGGGGCTATCTCCTTTGCTGGCTGTGGCTTTGGCTGCGGGCTCTGTTGTTGCCCAGGGCGCTGAGGCGGTCAAGGGTATTGTTGATTTGGGCGTGGCCTTAAAGGCTGCTGTGGTCAAGGGCTTGTTTACCGCGGGTAAGGGTCTTTTGGCTGCTCCGGTTATCGCGCA